>DAICYU010000154.1 GCA_027311485.1 Acetobacteraceae bacterium | reverse complement strand
GGATACAGGCAGGCATCCGCCAGGATCTTCGCTTCGGCCGCGGTGTTCACCATCGGGCAGATCACGCCCATTGCGCCACCATCCAGCACCTTGCCGATAATCCCAGGCTCATTCCAGGGTACGCGGACCAACGGCGTGATGGGGTGCGGCTGCATCGCCTGGAAGCACTGCACCATGGACAGATAGTCCTGCACGCCGTGCTGCATATCGACGGTCACGCTGTCCCATCCGCATTGGGCCATGACCTCGGCCGAGAAGCCGGACGGGATCGCCAGCCATCCGTTTACCGCCGCTTTGCCGGCGGCTATGCGAGCCTTGAGCTTATTGGACATCTGTATAGGTCCCCCCGTGAGTGAACGTGGCCCGGAATGACGGGCTAAACGTTGGATAGCGCCAAGGTGCGGGACGGCGCAACGTCAGGGGGCTGGGCGGACGTTGCCAGCCGTCCTCAGCCGTGGCTTCCTTGCCACCTGTGTCGTTGGCCAAAAGGGGGAAACCGTGGCTTTCTATGAACTGCGCCAATACAAAGTGCTGCCCGGCAAGCTGGACGGCTGGGTGAAGATGATGGAGGAGGAGATCATTCCCTTCCAGGTTTCCAAGGGCATGGTGATCTGCGGCAGCTTTCAGGGTGAAACCGATCCGTCGATCTACATCTGGCTCCGCCGGTTCGAAAGCGAGGCTCAGCGCGAGGCGCTGTATGCCGCGGTTTACGAGTCCGACTTCTGGAAGACGCAGATCGCGCCGCGGGTGCCGGCGTATCTGGACCGCCCGAACAACGTCATTACCCGCATTGTCCCGACCCCGAAATCCACGGTGCAGTAGGCTTTCGCATCGCAGGCGCGTCCATTGGATGCGCCTGCCGGATGCGGCCCGAGGGTACATGATCCTGGCGGCGCGTGATCCTGGCGCTCCGCCGCTGGCGAAGGCACGATGCCGACGCGCTTGATCCCGGGCGTGGCATTTGCGACGATATATCGTTAGCCAGAGAACCAACGTGCAGCAGTCGAAAACACTTACCGAAGGGCAGCGCGCCTATGAAGCGCGCCGCGCCGCCAAGGCAGGCATGAGCCTGGATAAATGGCTTGCCAGCAAGCAGCGCCAGCAGGAAGCGGAAGCCAAGGCTAAACAGAAGGTGGCGGAAGCCACGAAACCCGCGAAGCCGCCCGGGTTTTTCTCTCGTTTGCTGGAGCGGGCACAGAAGCCGCTTGGGTCCTGACGCCGCGGTCGCCGCGCATGCCGATTGGAGTATCGATCCGCGTAAGCGGTGGGTCACCGTCTGCCGTCGCACACTAGGCGGGTGGGCGATCGGCCTGCCGAAACCGGTCGGGGACGTTGCCGGCTTCCTGCCATCCTTGATCCACACGGCTGATGGGGGCGCCGTCGCGCTCGGTGCTGATTTTCCCATTGGTCTGCCGCGTGCGTTCGCACAGCGACGGGCAGAGCCGGATTTCCTTGGCTTTCTGCGTATGGTCGGGGCGATGCCGGACTTCTTTTCCGTCTGCGCCGCCCTGGATCAAGTGACGCCGGAGCGGCCCTTCTATCCGGCCCGGGGTATCGCCGGCATGTCCCGGCTGGCCCATGCGCGGGCGCTGGGCTTGGTGGATGCCCAGGCGCTCAGCCGCGTCTGCGATCGTGCCACCGCCGAGCGGCCGGCCGGTGCGCCGGTGTTTTGGACGTTGGGAGCCAATCAGTCGGGCAAGGCCGCGATTGCAGCGTGGCAGTTGATGATCATGCCGGCTCTTGCCGGCGGAACAGGCCTGCGGATCTGGCCGTTTGAAGGGCCGTTTCGGTCTCTGCTGAGCCCGGGATGCGTCGCGCTCGCGGAAACCTACCCGGCCGAGGCGTTGCGGCACCTCGGCATCCGGCTACGCGGCAGCAAGCGGCGCCAGGCGGACCGAATGGCTATCGCGGGCGATCTGCTGACCGCGATGGACAGGGTTTCGGCCACGCCGGACGATGCGACGCGGCGTGCCGTAGCCGACGGGTTCGGCGCGGACAGTGCCGGCGAGGACCGGTTCGACAGCGTCCTCGGAGTGCTGTGCGTGCTGAACGTGCTGGCCGGGAATCGCCCGGACACGGCACCGGATGACCCTTGGATCCAGGCCTGGGAAGGCTGGGTGCTGGGCCAGACGGCATTGCCGGCCGGATTCACGGCCAGCGCACCTCCGGCGGCATGCTCATGAGGATCGCATCGACGTTCCCGCCGGTCTTCAGGCCGAACAGCGTGCCACGATCGTGGAGGAGGTTGAACTCCACGTAGCGTCCGCGACGCACCAGCTGATGGTCCCGGTCAGCCTGGGTCCAGGGCTGATGCATGCGGCGACGGATGATGCGCGGATACGCATCCAGGAACGCCTCGCCGACATCACGGGTGAAGGCGAAGTCGGCCTCGGCGTTGCCCGAGAAGTGGTGGTCGAAGAAAATTCCGCCGGCGCCGCGGGGCTCCTGACGATGCGGCAGGTAGAAATAGCGGTCACACCAGGCCTTGAAGGTTTCGTAGTAGCCGGGGTCGTGTCGGTCACAGGCGGCGCGGAAGGCGGCGTGGAAGTCAGCCGCGTCCTGCTTCGCCTGTTCGGTCTCCATCCGCATGGGGGTCAGGTCGCCGCCGCCGCCGAACCAGCCCTTGGTGGTGACCAGCATGCGGGTGTTGAAGTGCGCCGCGGGTACCAGCGGGCTTTGCATGTGCGCGACGAGGCTGATGCCGCTGGCCCAGAAGCGTGGATCCTCGGCGGCGCCCGGGATCTGGCCGCGGAATTCCGGGCTGAACTCGCCCCAGACGGTGGACACGTTAACGCCCACTTTCTCGAAGACCCGGCCATGCATGACACTCATGACTCCGCCGCCGCCGGGGCCGGCGCCCTCGGGAACCGGACGATCCCAGCTTGTGCGCTGGAACCGGCCAGCCGGCCGGTCGCTGAGCGGCCCTGTGCAGGCATCTTCGATCGCTTCGAAGGCGGCGCAGATACGGTCACGCAAGGCCTCAAACCAGGCGCGGGCGGGGGCCTGAAGCGGACCATGAGGCAACAATGAAGGGCTTTCGTTCATCTGGGGCTTGTTCCTGCCGGGGAGTCGGGATAACCCCTTGTCGCCAAAGTGTTGCCGACGGTGAAACCGATACTAGATTGCGCATTCATCATGGCTGGGGCAACCCGCCTGGTGAACAGGGCGCCCACCGGACAGCAACGCGGGTTTGCAAACGGCAGGCCGTGTACGCTGCCTGGCTGAACCATTAGCTTGAGGGGACTTATGGCTGATTCGTCCGCCGCTTCCGTTTCGCACCACGCGCCATCCGGCGACGTGACGAAACGCGACCTGCTGCAACTGATTGCCGGCGCCGGCGCGGCGATTGGTGCAGCGTCCATTGCCTGGCCGCTGATCGACTCGATGAACCCGTCGAAGGACGTTCTGGCGCTGTCGTCGGTCGATGTCGATTTGGCCCCGGTGACCGAAGGCCAAGGCATCACGATCGTTTGGCAGGGTAAGCCGATCTTTGTGCGGCACCGTACGCCGGCTGAGATCAAAGCGGCAGAAGATGTCCCGCTGGGGCAGCTGATCGAACCGCAGGCGGACTCGGCGCGCGTGAAGGCCGGACATTCGCAGTGGATCGTTCTGATCGGCATCTGCACGCACCTGGGTTGCGTGCCGCTGGGTAACAAGCCGTCCGACCCGCGGGGCGACTGGGGCGGTTGGTTCTGCCCGTGCCACGGCAGCCAGTATGACACGTCCGGCCGCGTGCGGCACGGGCCTGCACCGGCGAATCTTGCGGTTCCGCCTTACGCATTCGAGAGCGACACCAAGATCAAGGTTGGCTGAACGACCAACCCTCTGATCGGGATAGGACAAAGGACATGGCCGGCCTTCACAAGAGCGAATTTGCCAATCCAGTTATTAACTGGATTGACACCCGTCTGCCCATCTTCACGATGATGCAGAAGGAATACGGCGTTTTCCCAACGCCGAGAAACTTCAACTACTTCTGGAATTTCGGCGCCCTCGCGACGGTCAATCTGCTGATCATGATCCTGACCGGCATTTTCCTCGCGATGAACTACCAGCCGAACACGCTTCTGGCGTTTGACTCCGTCCAGCACATCATGCGCGACGTGAACTACGGATGGCTGATCCGCTACGTTCACCAGAACGGCGCATCGATGTTTTTCATCGTCACGTATATCCACATTTTCCGCGGGTTGTACTACGGATCGTACAAGACCCCGCGGGAACTGCTGTGGATGTTGGGCGTGGTCATCCTGCTGCTGATGATGGCGACCGCGTTTATGGGATACGTGCTCCCATGGGGGCAGATGTCCTACTGGGGCGCTACCGTCATCACCAACCTGTTCTCTGCCTTCCCGGTGGTCGGCCCGAAGATTGTCACCCTGCTGTGGGGCGGCTTCTCGGTCGATAATCCGACGCTGAACCGGTTCTTCTCCCTGCATTACCTGCTGCCGTTCGTTCTGGTGGGTGTGGTCTTCCTGCACGTCGCGGCGCTGCACATCACCGGGTCCAACAATCCGCTGGGCATCGACGTCAAGTCGCCGCAGGACACCCTTCCGTTCCATCCGTATTACACGGTGAAGGACAGCGTCGGCCTGTGCGTCTATCTGATGGTCTTCGCCGCGCTGGTGTTCTTCGCCCCCAACTTCCTGGGCGATCCGAACAACTTCATCCCGGCGAATCCACTGCAGACACCAGCGGATATTGTGCCTGAGTGGTACTTCCTGCCGTACTATGCCATCCTGCGTTCGGTGCCGAACAAGCTGCTGGGCGTGTGCATGATGTTCGGCTCGCTGCTGGTGCTGTTTGTGCTGCCCTGGCTCGACACCTCCCGCGTGCGCAGTGCCCGCTTCCGGCCGATTTACCGCCAGCTGATCTTCGTCTGGGTTGCGGCGGTTATCGCCCTGGGCGTGTGCGGTGCCCATAAGCCGCAAGGCATCTGGGTGGTCCTCAGCCGGGTGTGCACCCTCTACTATTACCTGCATTTCCTGGTGATCCTGCCGATCCTCGGCAAGCTGGAGCGTCCGCTGCCGCTGCCCGAGAGCATCAGCAACCCGGTGATCCGCCGTGGTGGTGGAGCACTGCCTGCCGGTGCCGCCGCCAAGCCGATGGAGAAAGTCTGATGCGGCCCTTCCGTTCACTGTTGGCCGGAATTTTCGCAGCCGGTCTGCTTGCCGCGCCGGCGTTCGCCCAGGAAGGCGAGGCTCTGCCCAACGAGCACTGGAGCTTCCAGTCCGTGTTCGGGACCTTCGATCTGGCGGCCGCGCAACGCGGCTTCCAAATCTACTCCCAGGTCTGCTCGAACTGCCATTCGATGCATCTGCTTCACTACCGCGACCTGTCCGGCATCGGACTCAACCCGGAACAGATCAAGGCCGTTTCGGCCGCGGTGACCGTGCCGCAGGGCGTCGATGATCAGGGCAACCCTAAGGAAGGGCCGGCGACCCCGGCGAATCAGTTCCGCTCCCCGTTCCCGAATGAGCAGGCCGCTCGGTCGGCGAACAACGGGGCGGTGCCGCCTGATCTGTCGCTGATCGTCAATGCGCGGGAAGGCGGTCCGAACTACGTGTATGGAATCCTGACCGGATATACCGACCCGCCAGCCGGGTTTAAGGTCCAGGACGGCCTGTATTACAACAAAATGTTCCCGGGCCATCAAATCCATATGCCGCCGCCGCTGCAGAACGGCAGCGTGGATTACACCGATGGCACGTCGAACGCGCTGAACCAGGAAGCGCATGACGTGGTGACGTTCCTGAGTTGGGCGGCCAACCCTGAAATGGTTGAACGCAAGCAGATCGGCGTTCGCGTCATCCTGTTTCTGATGTTCATGACCGGCCTGACCTACGCTGTGAAGCGGAAGGTCTGGTCAGACGTTCACTGAGGCGATGCTATGACCCAGTCACCGGTTCAGCCTGTGATCGGCATCATAGGCGGATCGGGGCTGTATGATATCGACGGGTTGGAGGACAAGACCTGGCGGCGTGTTGAAACGCCCTGGGGCGACCCGTCGGATGACCTACTGTTCGGGCGCCTATCCGGCATTCAATGCGTGTTCCTGCCCCGCCATGGGCGGGGACACGCCTTGTCCCCGACACACCTGAATTATCGCGCCAACATCGATGCGCTGAAGCGGTCGGGCGTGACCGACATCCTGTCCCTGTCTGCCGTCGGAAGCCTGAAGGAGGAGCTGCCTCCGGGCCACTTCGTGGTGGTTGATCAATTCATCGACCGCAGCTTTGCCCGTGAAAAGAGCTTTTTCGGTGACGGCATCGTTGCCCATGTGTCGATGGCACACCCGGTCTGCGCCCGCTTGGGTGACGCGGTCCATGCGGCTGCACGCTCGCTTTCGTTGCCGGTCACCCGTGGTGGCACTTACCTTGTGATGGAAGGTCCGCAGTTCTCCACCAAGGCGGAGAGCGAGCTTTATCGAAGCTGGGGCTGCAGCGTCATCGGCATGACCAACATGCCCGAAGCAAAGCTCGCGCGGGAGGCGGAGATTTGCTACGCGACCGTGGCGATGGTGACCGACTACGATTGCTGGCATCCTGAGCATGACCACGTGACGGTTGAGGCAGTGGTCAAGATCCTGTTGCAGAACGCGGACCACGCCCGCAACTTGGTCAAGACGATGGTGCCGGACCTTGGGGCAGCGCGCAGTCTATGCCCCTGTGGATGCGACCGGGCGCTGGATAATGCCGTGATCACCAGTTCAGCGAAACAAAACCCCGAATTATGCAAGGCCCTCGACGCTGTTGCGGGCCGGGTTCTTTCTACCGCGCAATCCCTAGGGCATTGATCGCCTCAGGCTGAAAGCCGGAAGGCGCGAATCATGCGATCACCCAAAGACTTCTGGATCATGGTCGGGTCGACCTGACCCGACCATGATCCAGAGCGCCGTTAACCTCAGCCGCTCACGCGCCTCCCGGCTTTAGGCTGCCGCCAAGCCCGCAGCGGTCGCTCTCGCGCCGCTGAACGGGCAGGAGGCCCTTCGCCTTTTTCTCACCGCCACCGCATAGGCCCCAAACCCCCGGTCCGCATCCAGGCTCGGCGCGGCAATCGTATCGCGGTAGGCGGACCAGTCGCTGTCGGTCATCACACTCATGTCGGGGATGATCGCGGTGGCCCCCAGCGTTTGGTCGGCATAGGCAATTTTCGGCAATGGCTGCACTTGCAGAAGTGGAAAATCCGCTCTCAGCCTGACCGGACGGTTTGTCTGTGTCAGGCGCAGGTTTGTAAACAGCGGACCAAACCAGAAGTCCGTTTCGACAATACCTTCGTATAGACAGTAGCCGCCCGGTAAGGGCAGGTTTGCGGGCGGGCGGATCAGCAGGCTCCAGTCCGGGGCGGTGCGTGCCATAAGACCGGTCCAGATTTGCACGACCCCGGGTTCGGGCAGCGCTGTCAGGAACGGCGGCGCGCAGCCCCGCAGTTCAGCTGGGGCCGCCTGATCAAAAGCTTGGCTAAAATTGGGGAATTGAGCGGCCGGGGATAGCGGCAGCCAATCAGGCGCGCCTTCAAAATGCCAGTATATGTCGTTGCCGTTCCAAATCAGCTGAAAGTCCATCGGGGGATAAACCCACCAGCCGTAACCGGCGGCACTCGTCACTGCGTCACAGTAACGATAAGCCCGCGTTGGAATCGTTCCTGATGCAGACCGATCCGCTCGTTGCGGAAGCCGAGCGTGGGGGATGAGGCGGTGGAATGAAAGTTTCGGTTCAGCGATGGTCACAGGCCTGGTGCTCCGAGGCTGATGCGGGCGACATTAGGGGCAGCCGATACGTGGGTGGGGCATGGACGGTACCACCCGAAAGTAGAGCGATATCAGTGATTCGGTCTCGGATCGCCAGGGCAACGTCCCGTGCGGGTAGATAATTTCTACAGCCGGCGGCGACGAAGCATATGAGGGGCGCATCGGCAACCGCACATCCTTCGCCGCCTGACCGTAACGAACGGTCTTTGGTGGGATTATCGGCCGGCGGGGCGGTATCCAGCGCCAAACTGGATGCGGCCTGTATCGGAAATGCTCGCCATCATGCTGTTCGGCGGCGGAAGTTCAGAAGAAACAGTGTTCTCGGACGAAGAGATTGCGGCAGTCCGAGCCGGGCAAAAAACAGTCGTAATGTTGTGTAGTACCGAGGCAAGACTGCTACGAATGGAGGAAGTCATCGCTATTTCCTTTCTTTGTCGGCAATGC
>DAICYU010000153.1 GCA_027311485.1 Acetobacteraceae bacterium | reverse complement strand
GCATGCTCCTTCGAACTGATCCGGCTGGCCAAGGCGGGCAAGTTCGCGCTGGTGCTGGTGGGGCATGTCACCAAAGACGGCGCCCTGGCCGGCCCGCGGGTGCTGGAACACATGGTTGATGCGGTGCTGTATTTCGAAGGCGATCGCGGGCACCAGTTCCGCATCCTGCGCGCGGTGAAAAACCGCTTTGGCGCCACGGATGAAATCGGCGTGTTCGAGATGACCGATGTCGGCCTGGCCGAGGTGGCAAACCCGTCTGCCCTGTTCCTCGCCGAACGCCGCGGCAACATCGCCGGCAGTGCGGTGTTTGCCGGGTTGGAGGGCACGCGCCCCGTACTGATGGAGGTGCAGGCGCTCCTCGCGCCCAACCCCGGCGGCTCACCCCGCCGATCAGTTATCGGATGGGACAGCGGACGGCTGGCCATGCTGCTCGCGGTGCTGGAAACGCGCGCCGGCGTGCGGCTGAACCAGCAGGACGTCTACCTGAACATTGCCGGCGGCCTGCGGGTGCAGGAACCGGCCGCCGATCTGGCGGTCGCCGCCGCGATCGTGTCCGCTGCCTTTGAAGCCCCAACCAATCCCGGTACCGTGTATTTTGGCGAAGTCGGCCTGTCCGGTGAGATCCGTCAGGTCGCCCAGGCCGAATCTCGGCTCAAGGAGGCCGCGAAGCTCGGCTTCGATTCTGCCGCCCTGCCCCGCCGCGTCGCACACGGCAATCGCCGGCTTGCGGCACCCGAGGGGCTGCAACTGGAGGAAATTGGCCACATCGCCGATCTAGTCGCGCGGTTTGCGCCGGAATCGGCCAAACGGGACGCATGAACTGCTTGGCGACGGGCGCTCGGGGGACGATAAACCGGCATCTTTTCGAACGGCGGCGGCATGAGTTGGGTTGACCTGGTGGTTCTGGGGTTCGTCGCGATCTCCGGCCTGCTGGCCTTCGGGCGTGGCCTCGTGCGCGAAATCCTGGGGATTGGTGCGTGGGCCGGCGCTGTCGCCGTCGCGATCGCCGCCCTGCCCAGGATGCGCGGCGTCGTCAGCGGCTATGTTCATGCCAAGGAGTGGATCGATCCGGCCAGCTTCGTGGTCGCTTTCCTGGCGGCACTGATCGTCTTCATGCTGATTGCCCATCTGATCGGCCGCGTGGTCCGGGGATCGGCCCTGGGCGGGGTTGACCGCACGTTGGGTCTGCTATTCGGACTGGTGCGGGGTGCGTTGATCGTCACCGTTGCCTATATCATCGGAGGGATGCTTGCCCCGATCGATCACTGGCCTGATGCCGTGCTGAATGCGCGTATGCTTGCTCCCACATATCAGGCGGCGGTTTGGGTGCGCGACCAATTGCCGGAGACCGTTCGTCCGCATCGACTTGAAGCACCGCCGGCCGGGCGAGAAGCAACGGCAGAGGATTTGTTCCGCGCCAACCCGCAAGGCCGGGCGACGGGCAAAGCGGGCGATACCAACGCTATCGACGGTAAACCGGGCGACGGCAAAGCGGGCGATCACCAGTAGGAGTTGTCACGGATGGCGTTTAACAGGCGGGATCTCGACGGCGACTCCCTGCATGAAGAGTGCGGCGTCTTCGGAGTCTGGAATGTACCGGACGCCGCGGCCGTTACCGCGCTAGGGCTGCACGCGTTGCAGCACCGCGGGCAGGAAGCCACAGGCATCGTCACATTCGACGCGGCACGGTTCCATTCACATCGCGGGATGGGGCTGGTCGGCGATAACTTCGGCGATGCACGCGTTATCGAGAAACTGCCAGGTCGCATTGCCATCGGCCATAACCGGTATGCCACGACGGGCGACACGATCCTGCGCAACGTGCAGCCGCTTTATGCCGATTTCGAGTTTGGCGGCTTCGCGGTGGCGCATAACGGCAATCTGACGAATGCCCACATTCTGCACCGCGCACTCGTGCGGCGTGGCTGCCTGTTCCAGTCCACTACCGACTCCGAGGTGTTCGTCCACCTGATCGCGATCAGCCTTTACTCCACCGTGGTGGACCGGCTGATCGACGCGCTGAAGCAGGTGGTCGGCGCCTATTCCCTGGTCGCGCTGTCGAACGAAGCGATGATGGGCGTGCGCGACCCGCTGGGCGTGCGTCCGCTGATCCTGGGCCGCATCGGCTCCGAGGGAACCGGCGGCTGGGTGCTGGCGAGCGAAACCTGCGCACTGGATATCGTCGGCGCGGATTTCATCCGCGACGTGGAACCCGGTGAGATCGTTGTGATCAACGACCAGGGCGTGCACAGCATCAAACCCTTTGGGAAGGTCCGGGAACGTTTCTGCGTCTTCGAATACATCTACTTCGCGCGTCCGGACTCGGTGATGGAAGGCATGCCGGTCTATGACGCGCGCAAGCGCATCGGCTCCCAGTTGGCGCAGGAAGCTGCCGTGCCGGCGGACGTTATCGTCCCGGTACCGGATTCCGGCGTTCCGGCCGCGATGGGCTATGCCGCACAAAGCGGCATCCCGTTCGAGCTTGGAATCATCCGCAACCACTACGTCGGCCGCACCTTCATCGAGCCGACCGATCACATCCGCCATCTGGGGGTGAAACTGAAGCATTCCGCCAATCGGCCCGTTCTGGAAGGCAAACGCGTCGTTCTGGTCGATGATTCCATCGTGCGCGGCACGACCAGCAAGAAGATCGTCGAGATGGTCAGGGCGGCGGGCGCCCGTGAAGTGCATATGCGCATATCCTCTCCACCCACGACACATTCGTGCTTCTACGGCATCGACACGCCGGAGCGTGCCAAGCTACTGGCATCCCATCATACGGTGGACGAAATGGCCGACCTGATTGGTGCCGACAGTCTCGCATTCATATCCTTGGACGGATTGTATCGCGCCCTGGGCAAGCCCGGCCGCGATCCGGATAAGCCCTATTACTGTGACGCCTGCTTCACCGGAGATTATCCGGTGCCGCTGCCGGACCAGCAGGAACACTCGGAACGACAGCTCAGCCTGTTGGCGGCGCATACCTGATGTCTGATCGTCTGGACGGCGCCGTGGCGCTTGTAACCGGTGCAAGTCGCGGTATCGGCGCTGCCGCCGCCGTCGAACTCGCCCGGCTGGGTGCCCATCTGGTGATTACCGCCCGCACCCAGGGCGGCCTGGAGGAAACCGACGATGCGATCCGCGCTGTTGGCGGACAGGCGACACTGTTGCCGCTGGACATGCGCGAAGGTGGACAGCTCGATGCCATCGGCCCGTCGCTGTATCAGCGTTTCGGCCGCTTGGACATACTGGTGCACAATGCCGGTGCGCTGGGACGCTTAACGCCGGTTGCGCATATTCTCCCGGATGACTGGGCCGATGTCGTAGCAGTGAATCTGGCGGCGAGCTGGCGGCTGATTCGCACATGCGATCCCTTGCTGCGACAGGCGGCGGCCGGACGGGCGGTCTTCGTCACCGAAGCACGGGCCCGTTCGCCGCTGGCCTATTGGGGCGCGATGGGTGCGACCAAGGCCGGGATGGAGCATCTTGTGCTCACCTGGGCGCAGGAAATCGCGATCACCCGGGCGAAGGTGAACCTGTTTGATCCCGGCGTCGTCGCGACCCGGATGCGATCGAACGCCTTTCCTGGGGAGGATCGCACAGCGCTGCGGCGGCCTGAGCAAGTGGCTCCGTTACTTGCCGCGCTGTGTCTCCCCTCTGAGGACCGCAACGGCACCCTCGTTCAGTTTCAGCCTGAAACCAGCGTCCCGCTGTAGCCCCTGTCGCCAATGAGCCCCAGATCATATGCCCGGCCAGCCGACGGGAGCGGCCGGGCATAATGTCGTGGTCAGGGTGTGGCCCCGCGAGTCGCCAGGATAGCGGCGAACCCGGAGCGCCACGCCCTGCCCTGGTTTACGGATCGAGCCGTGCCGTCGCCGATCCGCTGACCACTTCCTTCCCGTCCTGGTTCACCGTGGACACCGTCAGGTCGACAAGCTTCTGTCCGCCTTCGTCCCGGATGTCCGCCACTGTCGCCTTTGCGGTCAGTGTATCGCCCGGCCAGACCTGATTGGTGAAGCGCACGCCGAATTTGGTCAGACGGCCATCGCCGACGTAGTTCGTCAGCATCTTGCCGGTCAGCCCCATGGTCAGCATCCCGTGTGCGAAAACGCTGGGATAGCCGGCCACCTGGGTCGTATAAACCTCATCCGAGTGCAACGGATTGTAGTCGCCGGACGCGCCTGCATATTGCACGATCTGCGTGCGCGACAGATTTTCGACCACGCATTCGCTATGGGTATCGCCGACCTTCAGGGCGGATGCCTTCAGTGCCATGATGATTCTCCTTCAGCCCTGATCCACCGGACGTTCCGTTGTGACGCCCACGCCGCGCGCGGTGACCACCAACTCACCTTTCTGGTCACGGTATTCGGTGATCCGCTCGCGGAACGTCAGCTTGCCCGCGCGCTTGCTCTCCTTTTCCCAGGTCTTGCCCGGCTTGGTCTCGGCGGTCAGCACATCCCCGGGGCGCAGCGGGCGGTGATATTCGAAGTGCTGCTCGGCATGCAGCCCGCCGGATGAAGCCGGCCTTCCCTCGATCCCGCTCGGCCCCTTCGCCGACCCGAACCATTTTTCGCCGGGCTTCGGCCGCAGGTGATAATCGGGGTCGAACTGCGCAACCGCCTGCGCAAAGGTCGGCGGGGCGACGATGCCACCGACCTCTGTGTCTTTCGCTGCCGCCGCGTCGTGATACACAGGGTTGGTATCGCCAATCGATCGGGCGAACATCATGATGTGGCTTGCTTCGACCGGAAATGTGATCTTGGCCAAGATTTCCCTCCGTTTGCTTTTGCCGACACAGGTTAGCAGGGTCTCCGAAAGAAGAAACAGGCACCCAAGGTCATGAGGCGTCCGTCACGCAGCCGCCTGCGCTCGGTGCTTGAAGCTGCCGACATTCCAACCTTCACCGGCCCGCGCACAATGGCACAATCGGCCAGCACGATCCGCTTCCTGCGCGCCCCGGGCCGGCTGCCTGCCGGACGTCGTATCTACGCGGTGGGTGACATTCATGGTCACCGCGACAAGCTGGCCGCCTTGCACGGAATGATGATCGAGGACCTGAAGACCCGCCCGACCCGCTCCGCCGCCATCATCTATCTGGGCGACTTCATCAACCAGGGACCGGACAGCGCCGGCGTGCTGACGCTGCTGGCCGCCGGTCCGCCAGCCCCCGACCTCAAGGTGATTGCCCTGATGGGCGACCATGAACGCATGCTGCTCGAAGCCCTGAACGGTGAGCGCGCAGCGGCGACCGATTTCCTCTGGGCTGGCGGTAAGCAGACACTGGCAAGCTGGGGCATCGATCCGGCGCTGCCGCGGGAGCAGTGGGAAGCGGCGCTGCCCGCTGATCACCTGCACTGGCTGCGCGGCCTGACATTGACCCATCAGGAAGGCAGCTACCTGTTCGTCCACGCCGGCATCCGGCCGGGCACCACGCTCAACGACCAGTCGCGCGATGATCTTCTGACAATGCGCCATCCGTTCCTGTCCTCCGAGCAGGATTTCGGTGCGATCGTGGTGCACGGGCATTCATCGGCGCCATCGGTCCATATCGGCGCCAATCGGATCGGCTTGGATACCGGCGCTGGCATCGGCGGCAAGCTCACCTGCGCGGTGCTGGAGGATGACGTGATCGCGCTGATGGCTGTCTGATCAGCGCGCAGGATCGTCGCGCAGCTCAGCAACGGTGAACCACACCCAGATCAGGTTGGCCGCCAGCAGGATCGTGGTAACCACGAATACGTAACGAATACCCAGCGTCGCCGCGATACCGCCGCCGGTCAGCGGACCCAGGGAGTTGCCCAGGAATGTGGCCGATGCGGTCATTCCGTAGATCGTGCCCCGGTTTTCGCGTGAGACGCTGCGCCCGATCAGCGCATTCGCGGTTGGCAGGATACCGCCAATGAACAGGCCCACCGCGAAGCGTTCCGCCACGAAGGCCCAGTAGCTGCCAACGAAGATCTGCGGTGCGCTGGTCAGCGTCGCACCCAGCAGGCAAATCAGCAAGACGCGGCGGTAGCCGATCACATCGCTGCGCTTGCCCAGGAAGGGCGAGGATACCAGGTCCGCAAGTCCGGTAACCGAGAACGCGATGCCCGACAGCGTCGCGATCTGCGGCGGCGAACCAATCAGCGCCTGGACGAACAGGGTTACCACCGGCTGCACGGTGCGCACGCTGAACTGCGCCATCAGCAATACCAGGAACAGCGCCAGCAAACCGGACGATCCGGTCAACAGCCGCAACCCGGACAGGACCGATTTCTGGCGCATGGTGGATCGCGGCGGGGTGAAGTCCTCGTGCACGACGGCCCATACCAGCGCGAGCGCCGCCAGCGTCAGGGCGCCGGTGCAGAAGAACGGCACCCTGTAGCTGCCGCTGATATCGGCCAGGAACCCGCCCAGCACGGGGCCAACCAGGGAGCCGACCAATTGCCCGGTGCTCAGCCAGCCCAGTGCGTAGCCCAGGCGGCGTTCCGGCACCTGGCTGGCAACCAGGGCGATGGCGGCCGAGGAAAACCCGGCGAACGCACCCATGATCGCCCGGGCGCCGAAAAACTGCCAGACATTGTGCGCCAGGCCCATGAGCGCGGTGAAAATTCCGATGGCTAGGCTGGACCGCAGGAGCGCCAATTTCCGCCCGTACCGGTCCGCGACCCTGCCCCAGATCGGGGATGCGAACGCTGCCACGAAAGAGGTCGCACCCGTGATGATACCGGCCCAGAGGTCCACGGCCTCGGTGCTTCGGACGCCCAGTTCGGGCAGCATCAGCGGAATGATCGGGCTGAGAAAGCTGATCGATGCCGTCATGACGAACTGGATACCGACCATGGCCCATAGGGTGCGCTGCCATCCGGTGGGCTCGGGGCTGGCATGGATGTCCGGCGTTTGGCTCATTACCCGGTATGCTAGCGGATCGGGGATGAATGGAAAGCAGCGGACAGCGGTTTGACACCGTGCGGACAGGCGCGGCAGTGTCTGCCGCGTCGGAGGGAACAGCATCTGCCTGCGAGCCAGGACCGGCGGCGGACCGAGCCTTTGCTTTCGTCGTCAAACACCAGCCAGGAAGCCGGATTCGGTTCGCAAACTCCATGAAAATCGTTATTCCCGACGACTACCAGGACGCCGTCGATCGATTGTCTTGCTTTTCCCTGCTGCACGGTCACGACGTGACGCGCTACCGCGAACCCGCCGGGGATCTGGCGCAACTGGTGCAACGGCTACACCCGGCCGAGGTTGTCGTGGCCATTCGGGAACGCGTCCCCTTCTCCCGCACGCTCATTGAGCGGTTGCCGAACCTGCGCCTGATCGCGCTTGTCGGACGCGCTGCCACGACGATCGACTATACGGCCTGCAGGGACCACAACGTGCTGGTCACTACCGGCGCCAGCAACGCGCCAGCGTCCCCGGCGGAACTGACAGTGGTGCTGATTGTGGCTTCCCGCCGCAATATCGTGGTGGAAGCCGAACGCATGCGCCGCGGTGAGTGGCCTTGCAGCCTGTCGCACCGCCTGAGTGGCAGCACGCTGGGCATCTTCGGGCTGGGCGCGATCGGCTCCCTCGTGGCCCGGGCCGGTGCCGGCATGGGCATGAACGTGCTGGCCTGGGGACAGGAAAAATCAGCGGAGCGGGCGAGGCAGCACGGCTATCGTTTTGCCGCCAGTAAACAGGACCTGTTCGCGCAATCCGACGTTGTGTCCCTGCATCTCCGCCTGCGCCCCGATACGCGTGGGATCGTTGGTCCGGAGGATCTGGCACTGATGAAGCCAACGGCGTTGCTGGTGAATACGTCCCGCGCCGAACTGATCCAGCCCGGGGCGCTGCTGGCGGCGTTGCAGGCGGGCCGGCCCGGCTATGCCGCTGTGGATGTTTACGAGCAGGAGCCGGTCACCGGCGGCAACCATCCGCT
Organism: Acetobacteraceae bacterium; assembly: GCA_027311485.1. Taxonomy (GTDB): domain Bacteria; phylum Pseudomonadota; class Alphaproteobacteria; order Acetobacterales; family Acetobacteraceae; genus Rhodopila. Next base: position 297 of record DAICYU010000153.1, on the reverse strand, counting down.
TCTGTCAATGCCGAACGTTCTGTGCACGCCACACCTGGGCTGGGCCGAATGGGACAATTTCGAACTGTACTTCCGGGAGGCGTTCGAGCAGATCATCGCCTACGCGCAAGGTTCCCCCCTCCGTCTGATTGCTGCGAACTGACATGAATACTGCTGCCGTTGAGCAAGCCGCTTTCCGCAAGATCATCTGGCGGCTGATGCCGCTGCTGACCATCGCTTACATCCTCAACTATCTCGACCGCGGCAATATCGGCTTCGCGGCCCTGGAAATGAACAAGGCAATCGGCCTCACGCCCG
>DAICYU010000152.1 GCA_027311485.1 Acetobacteraceae bacterium | reverse complement strand
ACCGCGATGTTCACCACGGACGGCAGCACTTTCTTCACCAGCGGCGAGAGGCTGTCCGGCACGCCGCGGGCATGGGCGCCGTTCGGCTCACAGGCGGCGGCAAGCAGGGCAAGCCCGAGCAGCATGACCCGCGGGATCACGCGCCAGCACAAGGCGGCCGGCGGCGGTAGCAGCCGGGACGTCGATAAGGAGGCGGACATGGCGTAAGCGTTTCTCCGGCTGAGCGGCGCGTCCACTTGCAGATGGCATGTGCGCATCGCATCAACAAGAATCCGAGAGATCAGATTTCAGAGGGATTTGCGCCGTCTTCTGGCCATTTGTGCCTGGGGTAGCGTCCGCGCATGTCAAGCCGGGCATCGGCCCAGGCGCCTTTCCAGAATCCGGCGAGGTCGGCGGTGACGGCGATGGGTCGTCCGGCCGGGGACAAAAGTGCCAGCCGCAGCGGGATTCGGCCGCCGGCCAGCTGCGGCGTGGTGGCCATGCCGTAGAACGCCTGCGCCTTCGCCGAGGCCACCGGAACCGGCTGCATGTAGTCGATCGCCGCTCGGCCGCCGGGCAGTTGCAGGTGCGTCGGCAGATCCCGGTCGATGCGGCTGGCCAGATCCCATGGCATCGTCGCTCGCAGAATCTGCATCAGGTCCAGCTTTTCCATGTCCGCCAGCCGGGCGACACCGGTCAGGTACGCCGGCAGCCACTCCTGGATGGTGGCCTTCAGCGCGGCGTCGGACAGGTCCGGCCATCCGGCGTCGGGTTCGATGCCGCGCATCAGGGCGATCCGGGCCTGGAACTGGCGTGTACCGTCGCGCCACGGCAACGGGCGCAGGTCCTGGGCAGCGACGGCGCTGGCCAGCGCGGCGGCGATGTCGGCGGGATCACCCTGCTCCGTGCGGTCGGACAGGACCAGGGCGCCAAGGCGACGGCGGCGGCGCACCAGGACCGTGCCATTGGTGGCATCAAAGCCGGATTCGATCTGCTCGGTGGTGCGCGCCGCCAGGCAGGCGGACAAATCGTCCGGATCGAGCGGCGCGGCGAGGCGGATGCGGGAGGCGGTCTTCAGCTCGATTGCCGCCGCCACCAGCAGACCGGCCTTGGCCAGCGGATCGGTAACCGGCACGCGGGCGCTGCCGCCGCCGGACAGGCGGAACGACCCCGGTTCCCCGCGGCGCTGGGCAATGCGGTCGGGGAAGGCGGCGGCCAGCAGCCTGCCGGGATCACCCTGCGCCGGCGTGTTGGCGGGCAGGCGCATGCGGCGGCGGTATTGCGATGAGGTCTGGCGGATGCGGGCGATGGCGCCGCGGTCGGCGTCCGCTGGGTGGCCGGCGATGGCGGCGGTGCGCAGCGTGATGTCGGCGGGAGCGTCCTGGGAGCGGAGCGGGTCTCGTTCCTCCAGCAGCGCAGCGAGGTCGGCGGCGAGGGCGGCCTGGCCGGCGGTCTCGGCTGCCAGCATCATCGCCGAGAGGCGCGGGTGGGCACCGAGGACAGCCATGCGGCGGCCGGGTTCCGTGATGCGCCCGTCGTTATCAAGCGCGCCAAGGTCTTGCAGCAACGACGCTGCGGCAGCCAGGGCGCCGGCCGGCGGGCGGTCCTGGAACGCGAGGTCGGCCGGTGCGGTGCCCCAGGCAGCGCATTCCAGCACCAGCCCGGACAGTTCGGCTTCCAGGATTTCCGGCCGGTCAAAGGCGGGAAGACCGCGGTGCAACGCCTGGGACCAGACGCGGATGGCGACACCGGGCGCCTCCCGTCCGGCACGGCCGGCCCGCTGCTCCGCCGCGGCGCGGGAGATGCGGGCGGTGGTCAGGCGCGTCAGGCTGGTGGCCGGATCGAGCCGCGGGGTGCGGCGGAACCCGCCATCGACGACGATGCGGACGCCGGGGACAGTCAGCGAAGTTTCGGCGATGGAGGTGGCGAGGACGATGCGGCGGGTATCGGCGGGCCGCAGGGCGCGGTCCTGTTCGGCCGGCGGCAGGTCGCCGTGCAGCGGCAGCACCAGCGCGCCGCACCCGTCGAGCGCGGATTGGGTGCGGCGGATTTCCGCCATGCCGGGCAGGAAGACGAGGATGTCACCCTCATGGTTGACCAGCGCGGCACGGATGGCGCGGGCGACAGCGTCGGGAAGGTCGCGCGGGTGGGGGATGTCGCGCGCCGTGTGTTCAACGGCGACGGGGAACATGCGGCCGGCGGATTCGATGATTTCGGCGTCCATCAGGCCGGACAAGCGGGCGCCATCGGCGGTGGCGGACATCGCCAGCAGCCGCAGATCGGGGCGGAGCATGCGCTGCAGGTCGAGGCAGAGTGCGAGGCCGAGGTCGGATTCCAGGGAGCGTTCGTGGATTTCGTCGAGGATGACGCAGGCGATACCGTCAAGCCCGGGATCGGATTGCAGGCGGCGGAGAAGAAGGCCTTCGGTAATGACCTCGATGCGGGTTTCCGCCGAACCAGCGCCGTCAAGCCGGGTGCGGTAGCCGACAGTGTGGCCGACCGGCTGGCTCAGCAGCGACGCCATGCGCGCGGCGGCGGCGCGGGTGGCCAGACGGCGCGGTTCCAGCATCAGGATGCGGGAGTCGCCGCGCCAGGGGGCGTCGAGCAGGGCGAGGGGGACGAGCGTGGTCTTGCCGGCGCCCGGCGGGGCGACGAGCACCGCATTGCGGCCGGCCGCCAGAGTGGCGTGCAAGGGAGTTAGCGCGTCGGCGACGGGGAGGTTCAGGTCTGGAACGGGCACGGGCAACATGCTGCGGTGTAGGGTTCAGCGACGCATGTTACCACGCGGCGGGGCGGATGACGCGATAGCCCACCCTGCGCCGCATCGCAGGGGGGCAACCCGCCTAGGCTACGTCCGCGTGTTATCGTCCGGTCAGCAACCGTTCCACCAGCTGCTTCACCGTTGGGATGAAGCCGTTCGAGTAGAATGGGTCCTTGCCGAAGCGGAAGGCGTTGTGACCGCCGAACATCAGGTTGCGTTCCACCGCGTCCGGCGTATCGCTTTCGTGCGCGATGCTCTGCAGCGTTTTCTGGATGCAGAAGCTGCGTGGATCGGCCTTCTTGCCGTTGGAGAAATCCGGCTCGTGCTGCGCCCAGTTGGAGAAGCGGCAGGAACTGAGGCAGCCCATGCAGGCCTGCTGATCCTCCAGGATCTCACGCGCCTTGTCCGGCGTGACGAAGATCAGGGTGGAGTCGGGGGTGCGCAGCGCCTCGGTGAAGCCCTGCTGTTCCCAGGCAAGGGCGCGGGCGCGGTCGGCGGGGGTCAGATAGACGATCCGCTTGCGCGGGCCGACGCCGTATTCCGCCAGATGCTCACCAATCTGCTCGGTGGTGAAGGCGACCTGGCGTTCACTGCGTTCCCGCAGTTCCTGGATGAAGCCGTTGTTGACCGCGCTGGAGTAGAAGCCGGTCGGGCTGAAGCGGTTCAGGAAGACGTCGCCTTCCTTCAGCGTCAGCAGCCGTTGCTTCCAGGCATTGCCGATGGGGCTTTCCTGCGTCAGCAGCGGGCGTGTGCCGAACTGGAAGGCAACCGGGCCGAGCTCCTTGTTGTCGATCCAGTGTTCCCATTCCTCCAGCCACCAGACGCCGCCGGCCATGATGATCGGCGTCTCATGCAGGCCGAATTCACGCATGGTCTTGCGCAGCGCGACGACGCGTGGATAGGGGTCTTCCGGCCGCGTCGGATCTTCGCTGTTGGACAGGCCGTTATGGCCGCCAGCCAGCCAGGGATCTTCGTAAACCACGCCGCCCAGCAGATCGGCGGTCTTGTGATAGGCCCGCTTCCACAGCGCGCTGAAGGCGCGGGCCGAGGAGATGATCGGGTAGTAATGGACGTTGAACCGCGCCGCGATGTCAGACAGGCGGTAGGGCATGCCGGCACCGCAGGTGATGCCGTGGACCAGGCCCTTAGCCTGTTCGAGCACCTCCGTGATGATGCGTTCGGCGGCCCCCATTTCCCACAGGATGTTGGCATGAATGCGGCCCTTGCCGCCGGCAAGGTCCCAGGCCCGCCGAGCCTGCGTTAGGGCACCCTGAACGGCGTAGGTGACGAGTTCCTCGTGCCGTTCGCGGCGGGTGCGGCCGCGATAGACCTGCGGGATCGGCCTGCCGTCGAGGTCGAAACTGTCGGCGTTGACGGCACTGAACGTGCCGACGCCGCCGGCCAGCGCCCAGTTGCCGGCGGAGATGCCGTTGGAGACAGATACGCCCTTGCCGCCTTCAATCAGCGGCAGAACGTCAACACCGCCCATTCGTATCGCGTTAATCGCTCGCATGGCCGAATGCCCCTAGTAAAGGCCAATCCCCTAAAGGTTTGATGCCGGCCGGTTAGGCCATGTTGTTGTGCCTGCCAAGGGCGGGTGGCAAACCGATTGATCGATAAGCCGCCCGCCGCTGGATGCAAGTGTTTCCGTCCGGTGACGGACCCACCTGCAGTGTTATTCGCCGAAGGTCGGCTGTTCAGCGTCGAACTGATCCTGCCGCTCACGCCGTTCACCGCGGCCCGGCTTGGCGCCGACCTGTTCGGTGATATCGGCGCCGGTGGACTGATCGACAACCCGCATCGACAGCTTAACCTTGCCGCGTTCGTCGAAGCCAATGACCTTGACCTTCACCGCGTCACCGACCTTGACGACATCGGTGGTCCGGCCAACGCGGCCCTGCTGCAGCTCACTGATGTGCACCAGGCCGTCGCGGGAGCCGAGGAAGTTGACGAAGGCGCCGAAATCGGCGGTCTTCACCACCTTGCCGGTATAGATCACGCCGATTTCCGGCTCCGCCACGATGCCGCGGATCCAGTCGATCGCCTGCTGTGACTGCAGGGCGTCAACGGCCGCGATCTTAATGGTGCCGTCATCCTCGATGTCGATCTTGCACTTGGTGGCCTCGACGATCTCCCGGATTACCTTGCCGCCGGTGCCGATGATTTCGCGGATCTTTTCCTTCGGCACGTTGATCACGGTGATACGCGGCGCCGTGGTGGCGACATCGCCGCGGGCGCCGGTCAGCGCCTTGGCCATTTCGCCCAGGATGTGCAAGCGGCCATCGCGCGCCTGCTCCAGCGCGATCTTCATGATGTCCGGCGTGATGGACGTGATCTTGATGTCCATTTGCAGGCTGGTGACGCCCTGTTCCGTGCCGGCCACCTTGAAGTCCATGTCGCCCAGGTGGTCTTCATCGCCCAGGATGTCCGACAGGACCGCAAAGCCCTTGTCTTCCTTGATCAGGCCCATGGCGATGCCGGCCACGGGGCGCTTCAGCGGCACGCCGGCGTCCATCAGCGCCAGCGAGGAGCCGCAAACGGTCGCCATCGAGGAGGAGCCGTTGGACTCGGTGATCTCCGACACGACGCGCATCGTGTAGGGGAACTTGTCCTTTTCCGGCAGCAGCGGATGAATCGCGCGCCAAGCCAGCTTGCCGTGACCGATTTCGCGGCGGCCCGGGGAGCCCATGCGGCCGGCTTCACCGACCGAGTAGGGCGGGAAGTTGTAGTGCAGCATGAAGTTTTCGCGGAATTCGCCTTCCAGCGCGTCGATCACCTGCTCATCCTGGCCGGTGCCCAGGGTAGCGACGCAGAAGGCCTGGGTTTCGCCGCGGGTGAACAGGGCGGAACCGTGGGCGCGCGGCAGGATGCCGACTTCGGCGACGATGGGGCGGACGGTCCTGGTATCGCGGCCATCGATGCGCAGCCCGGTGTCCAGGATGGCATTGCGGACGACATCGGCTTCCAGGTCATGCAGCAGGGTGCCGGCCTTCGCGGTTTCCAGCCCCTCGGCGGCCAGAGCCTCGATCACCGCCTTCTTGGCGGCGGCGACTTTCTCGTAGCGGACCTGCTTCTGCTTTTCCTGATAGGCTTCGGCGATGCTGGCGCGGCCAAGGGCATCGACACGGGCGGCGAGGGCCTTTTCCTCCTCGGTCTTCTCGGGGAGTGCCCAGGGATCCTTGGCGGCGTGTTCGGCCAGTTCGATGATGGCCTGGATCACCGGCTGGAAGCTCTGGTGGCCGAAGGTCACGGCGCCCAGCATGATGTCTTCCGGCAGCTCCTGCGCTTCCGATTCCACCATCAGCACGCCTTCCGACGTGCCGGCGACGACGAGATCGAGCTGGCTGGTCGCCTTCTGCGGGTCGGTCGGGTTCAGCATGTACTGGCCGTCGATGTAGCCGACGCGGGCGCCGGCGACCGGGCCGAAGAACGGGATGCCGGAGAGTGTCAGCGCTGCCGAACAGCCGATCATCGAGACGATGTCGGGATCGTTTTCGTTGTCATAGCTCAGGACGGTGGCGATGACCTGGACTTCGTTGCGGAAGCCTTCAGGGAACAGCGGGCGGATCGGACGGTCGATCAGCCGGCTCTTGAGCGTTTCGATCTCACTGGGGCGGCCTTCGCGCTTGAAGAAGCCGCCGGGGATCTTGCCGGCGGCGAAGGCCTTTTCCTGGTAGTTAACCGTCAGCGGGAAGAAATCCTGGCCTGGCTTGGCCGATTTCGCGCCGACGGCGGTGCAGAGCACGATGGTCTCCCCGTAGGAGACCAGGACGGCGCCATCGGCCTGGCGGGCAATCTTGCCGGTTTCGAGGACGAGCTTGCGGCCGCCCCAGTCGAGTTCCTTGCGGAAGTAGTTGAACAAGTCGTTCGTCCTTTGGATGCGCGGCATCGGCGGACGGACAGGCACGTTGCCAGTAACCCGGTGGGCGGGGTGGCGGCGTCTCGGGTAACATGGAGCGCGTGCTGCTTGCCATTTGAGAGGGTCGCAGCCGCGGCCATGTGGCCGGAAACGCCGTCGCTATGCCCGCGTGTTCGGGGGGACTGGATCGACGGACTTCTGTCCACCGCATGACGCAGTGTTGCCGGGAACAACCTGTCCCGGTTCAGGTGACATAACGCACATAATGTGCGCGCGGGGTTGTGGCTAGTCTTAATCTGTGAGGCTGTCCGCTGCCTGCCCCCGGGATAGTATCGGTAGCGGTGAGGGCAGCGGCGGCGGTGTAGCCGCCGCGCAGGCGCTGGGGGCCACCACGACAGCCGGGGCAGGGACCCCGGCCGGTGGTGGCAGAGGTTGGGCTAACGGCGCAGGCTCAGGCGGCCGATCAGCACCTCATAGCGCTTGTGGTCCTTGGCCTTGAGGTAATCGAGCAGGCGGCGGCGGCGGCCGACCAGCATCAGCAGGCCGCGGCGGGAGTGGAAGTCCTTCGCGTGCGTCTTCAGATGCTCGGTCAGGTTGCCGATCCGTTCGCTGAGTAGAGCGACCTGGACTTCGGGGCTGCCGGTATCGGCGGCGCCGGTCGCGTATTCGCCAATGAGCGCCGTGCGGCGTTCGGCCGTGATCGACATCGTGTTTTCTCCATTCGACAGGGTGGTTTGACACATGGCCCGGCCGGGATGTCGTCCAGCTGGGTCAGGCCCAAGGCGGCTGGGCCGCAAGGACGCGGCGGTATCCGCTTGTTGGGCCGCTTTGGCAAGCGAAAACCATGGGGCAAGCGAAAACCAGGGGCCGCCGCTACAGCGTCCGCTCCGGCTTCAGCATGCCATCCTCCATCCGGCACAATGACACGACCCGGCTGCCCAGCATGGCGCGGGCAAGGCCACCGGCCGGGTCCGCCGCGGGCGGGATGCGTCCCATCAGGTCGATTAGGCTGAGCGGCTGGCCCTGGCGCAGGTCGGCGGCCTCCTGCTCCGTCAAGGCCAGGGCGGGGATGTCGGCCAGGGCGGTGGCGACAGGCAGCAGCAGCCGAGTGGATGCGGGCGCGGTATCGTCCGCGTCGCGCAGCTTGTCCAGGGTGACGGCGTGCTGTTCATGGAAGGGGCCGACGCGCAGGCGGCGCAGGGCGGCGATATGCCCGACGCTGCCGCAGGCCTGTGCCAAGTCGCGCGCCAGGCTGCGCATGTAGACGCCCTTGCCCGAGGCCACTTCGAACACCGCGGTGTCGGCATCGGGACGGGCAATCAGCTCAAACCGGTCGACGCGGGCGGGGCGCGGTTCCAGTACCGGGGCGCGGCCTTCGCGGGCCATGTCGTAGGCCCGTTCACCGGCCACCTTGATGGCGGAAAACACCGGCGGCACCTGCATGATGGCGCCACGAAAGGCGGGCAATGCGGCCTGGATCTGCGTGTCCGCCGGCCGAACGGCGCTTGTTTCGGTCACCGCGCCATCGGCGTCGTCGGTGTCGCGGGCTTCGCCGAACCGCAGCGTGAAGTGGTACAGCTTGGTGCCGTCCATGACATAGGGGACAGTTTT
>DAICYU010000151.1 GCA_027311485.1 Acetobacteraceae bacterium | reverse complement strand
CTGTCGATGCTGCTGAACACGCCGGCAAACTTCTTCGGCGCACACCCGCTGGTCGCGGACTCCTTCTACCAGGTCATCCCGCTTTGGGCGATGCAGGTCGTTGCGATTGCAACGATCGGCTTCTCGCTCGTGGCGCTGGCCATGGGTGCCCGCAACTTCTGGCGCGACGCCGGCCCGCGGGAGAAAGTCGGGCCAAAGGCCATTGCGATCGCACTGTGGGACGTGCTGACGCTGAAGAACCTGGGCGGCGGCGGCAACGGCTGCAACGACAACTCCGAGGCGTTCTCGATGCGGCGCCGCTGGCTGCATCACGGCATGTTCTACGGCTTCCTGCTGTGCTTCGCCTCCACCACCACGGGCTTCATCTATCACTCCTTCCTGGGCTGGCCGGCGCCCTACCCGTTCATCAGCGTTCCCGTGCTGTTGGGCACCATCGGTGGCGTGCTGCTGCTGATCGGCACCATCGGCCTGTTCGCGATGAAGCTGATCGACGACCCGATGCCGTCGGTCCGCAAGCTGCTGGGCGCCGACATCGCGCTGCTGATGCTGCTGACCCTGGTGGCGGCGACCGGCCTGATCCTGCTGGCAGTGCGCGCAACCGGCGCGATGGGGCTGGCCATGGCCGTGCACCTGGGCTTCATCCTGGCGCTGTTCGTCGCCCTGCCCTACTCCAAGATGGTGCACGGCGTTTACCGTTCGGCCGCCCTGCTGCGGCGCGCCGCCGAACGGAACATGAAAGTACTGGGCGGGGAGTAATGTCAGTGGTCCAAAGGGCCGACTGGCATGCGCGGGGTTGGTAGGGCGGCCGCCCGCAAAACCTTTGCTATGTCAGCAGCCCGGCCGAACAAAGGCGGGCAATGATCAGGGCTGCCGATATAAGTCAGCCCGCCCAGCTGGTCACGAAGTCACCGGCATCAGGGCGCGGCAACGGCGACGGCCCACCCGCCCTGGTGCCGATGTACAGGAAGCCAATGATCGCGTCGTCGGGGGCCAGGCCAAGCGCGGCCTTCACCGTCGGATCATAGGCCGGGGCACCGGTTTTCCAGACCGCACCATAGCCCAGCGCCGGCACCGCCAGCATGATCGTCTGTGCCGCCGCAGCGGCCGAGGCGATCTGCTCCACCTCCGGTATCTTGTGGTCCTTGCGCAGCTTCGCGGCGACGGCGACGATCACCGGCGCGCGAAAGGCCTTGTCCCGCTCGCGCTGCAACTCTGTCTCCGATGCCGTCGGCATCCGCCGTCGCAGCGAGGCCGCCATCAGGTCCCCGAACTGGCCGCGCTGATCCTCATGGATCAAGACGAAATGCCAGGGCCGCAGACGGCCGTGATCCGGCGCCCGCACGGCGCTGGCAAAGATCCTGTCCAGCTCCGCCGCCGATGGTCCCGGCGACACCAGCTTCAACGCCGACTCGCGGGTCAGCAGCAGTTCCAACGCATCCATTGCCTATCCTACTCCTGTTGCCTCAGAGCCGCTCCGAGTGCCGGTTGTCACGGGCGGGAAATGCGTGCGCTGCATCGGCCACCCCCAACCGGTGATGGCGTCCCGGCAAACGCCCCCATGCTCGCCATGCCAATCCCGCAATGCCAGCCCTGCGCAAGTGCCCGCTGCGGCATCCCGCATAACAGCCCGCCGCGTCAGTCTCGCATAAGTGCGCCACGCATGCAGCCGCAAGGTGCAGCGAACCACGCTTGCTGACCGTTGGACACACGCCAACGCGCCCAGGTCAGCGGAAAGATCGGACGGCATGACCCTTAAGCTTGAACACATCCTGGCCGCGGTGGCGGCCCTGGCAATCCTTGTCATCATCGGCGCGATCGGGATCTGGACCAGGCATCCCTGGCTCGTCCCAAGCCTGGGGGCGGCAGCCTTCCTGCAGACCATGTCGCCCGACATAAAATCCGCCCGCCCCTGGAACATCGTCGTCGGGCAGCTTCTTGCCGTCGCAGGCGGTTTTGCGGGCGTGTTTGCGGTCGGCGCCCAATCGGCCCCTACGCTGGCCAGCGGCCATCCACTCACCTGGATCCGTATCGCCGCCGTCGCCGTCGCCATCGCTATCACCGTCCTGCTGCAGCATATGCTGAGCGCCGAAAACCCGACGGGCGGCGCCACCACCCTGTTGATCGCCCTCGGCACCGAGCCGGCGACATGGCAAGGCGTGCTGATCATGCTTGTCGGCGTCGCACTGGTATCGAGCCTTGGCGAGGCAGCCCGCTTCAGCCTTCTGGCTCTGCGGAAGGCCGCCGCTCGGCGGTCCGATTTCCGTCCTGGCGCATAGCGGCGGGCTTATCGCATCCAGCCGTGCGAGAAAAAGCATGAAAGGGCGGGTACATGAAAACGGCCGGGCGCACCATGCCGCCCGGCCGTTTGTGGCTTGCGCCAACCGCAGCTTAGTTGTTGTTGCGGTTGCCCAGCAGCTGCAGCAGCATCATGAACAGGTTGATGAAGTTCAGATACAGGCTGAGCGCATCATACACGCTGCGCTTCGCGGCACCTTCGGGGCCGTCGGCATACGCGAGTTGCATGTAGTTGGCCTTGATCCGCTGCGTGTCATAGGCGGCCAGGCCGGTGAACACGACCACGCCAATCACGCTGACGGCGAACTGCAGGGCGCTGCTCTGCATGAAGATGTTCACCAGGCTGGCGATGATGATGCCAATCAGGCCCATGAACAGGAAGCTGCCCATCCGCGTCAGGTCGGCCTTTGTCGTGTAGCCATACAGGCTGGTGCCGGCGAACGTCGCGGCGGTGATGAAGAAGACCCGCACAATCGATTCGTTCGTGTAGATCAGGAAGATATTCGTCAGGCTTGCGCCCATTGTGGCGCAGAACACCCAGAACAAGGCCTGCGCGGCTGATGTGGACAGCCGGTTCACACCGAGCGACAGCACCAGGACGAACGCCAGCGGCGCGAACATCGCGATCATCGCCAGCGGCGTCGGATGGGGCATGTAGCCATACGGCGTCTGCACCATCGGGTAGAACGCGTTGATCAGGCTGGTATGGGCGATCCCATACGCAACCGCCCCAGTCAGCAACAAACCGGATGCCATCCAGTTGTACACCCGCAGCATATACGCCCGTAGGCCGGCATCATAGACGGCCGACGTCGCGGCGGACGTCCTGGGGTAAGCCCCGAATTGCGGACTATAAGCCATGGTTTCCTGTTCCTTTCGAGCATAAGCCCGCGTTGGTTATACCCAATCACCCTCCCCACGGATAGAAGGGGGAGACCAACCGGGACAGTCAGAACTGGTCCGTCAGCGGGGCCGGACGGAGACCGTAGGGATGCGCTACTCATTCCTCAAGAGTGGCGCCGGCCTGGCCCGCAGAGCCGCTGCGGTTCCAACATAACCGAACAGCAGCATGACTGCGAGTGCTCCCGCAAGTGTGTAGATGAGGGTACGCGGTAAGAAAATCCAGTCGGTGTGCATGATGTAATGCGAAACCGCATAGCTCGCCGCCGAGCCGACCGCGGCCGCAATGCACCCCGCAACCAGGCCGATCAGGCCGAATTCAGTCAGCCACGCCGTACGAAGCTGCGCCGTCGTCGCCCCCAGCGTCTTCAGGATCACCGCCTCCCGTATGCGCCGGCGCTGGCCGGCGGCGATGGCGCCGACCAGGACGAATGTGCCGGCCAGCAGCGTCAAGGCGCCCGTCGCGGTCAACGCCGCGGCGACCTGGTTCAGCAGGACGGCAATCGCCGACAGCACATCCTCCACACGGATGCCGGTCACGTTCGGCAGGGCATCCGTCACCGCGCGCAGCAACGTGCCCTGTTCGGCGTCGGGGATGCGCACAGTCGCGATATGGGTATGCGGCGCATGCGCCAGCAGGCCCGGACTGGCGACCATGACGAAGTTGATGCCCAGGGACTGCCAGTGGATATCGCGCAAGCTGGCGATGCGCAGGTCGATGTCGCGGCCCAGCACGTTCACCCGGATGACGCCGCCAACCCCGACATGCCAGCCCTTGGCCAGGTTGGCGTCGAACGAAACCAAGGGCGGTCCGTCGTAGTCGGACGGCCACCAGTGCCCGGCGACGATGCGTGTCCCCTTCGGCGGCACGCCGGCATAGGTCAGGCCACGGTCGCCGCGCAGCGCCCACGCGGTATCCGGGGTCGCCGCCACCTGGGCCGCCGGAACCCCGTTCACCGCGACGATCCGTGCCCGCAGGCTGGGCACCTGGTGCAGCGCCTGCAGGCCCGGCTGCGCCCGCACGATCTGCTCAAACCGGGCCAGTTGGTCGCCCTGGATATCGACGAAATAGAAACTCGGGGCGTTGGCCGGCAACTGGTCCTGGATTTCGTGCTGCATATTGCCCTGGATCAACGCTACGGCTGCCAGGGTGGACAGGCCAAGGCCCGAGGACAGCAGCAACAACGGCGTGGGCGCCCCTGGACGGTGCAGATTGCCGATCCCCAGGCGCACCGGTGCGGACCGCAGCGGCGATCCCAGACGCGCCAGCCGCATCACCGCGGACGCGCCGCCCCGGAACAGCGCCAGGGTCAACCCGGCCCCGACGCAGAAATACAAAGCGAACGCGCGGTCCGTCGCCGTGCCGACTGTCAGTCCGATCAGGGCAGCCGCCAGCACCGCATTCACCACGATCAGCCATGCCGCCGGCCGAGCGGCCTCGGGTACGAGACCGTCGCGGAACAGCGCACCGCCGGGGATCCGCGCCGCCCGTCCCAGCGGCCAGAGCGCGAAACACAGCGCGATCAGCAGCCCATACGCCGCGGCAACCAGCAGCGGCCCGGGATAGACGCCCAGCACCGGCGGCACCGGCAACACCGCAGCCAGGAACCGGGCACCGAACAGCGGCAAGCCCGCCCCGGCCAGCAGCCCGATGGCAATACCGGCCCCCGACAGCGCCAGCACCTGGATCAGGCACACCGCGAACACCAGCCCGGAGGACGCGCCCAGGCAGCGCAAGGTCGCAATCGTGCGCGCACGGGCATCGAGCCACGCCCGCACCCCGTTCGCTACGCCGATACCGCCGACCAGCAAGGACGTCAGTCCCACCAGGGTCAGGAACAACGCCGTCTGGTCGATAAACCGGCCAATACCCGGCGCGGCGTCCTTCGGCGTACGGATGCGCCACCCCTGGTCCGGGAACACGGCCGGTATGTCACGCGCGATGCGGGCCGGGTCCGACGCGGTCAGGCGGATCGCATAACGCACCATCGACCCCGGCGAGATCAGGCCCGTCGCCGGCAACGCCTCGGCCGCGATCAGCACGCGCGGCCCCAGGATCGACGCCGTGGCCACCCGGTCCGGTTCATGCGTCAGCACACCTGCTACGCTGAAGGTCGCATTACCCAGCCGCGCCGTGTCGCCCACATGCAGCTTCAGCCGATCCAGCACGACCTGTTCCGTCAACAGCCCATACCGGCCATCATGCCGTTCGATCGCTCGTGCCAGTGGCTCCACGGGACGGATCGTTGGCTGCCCGACCAGCGGCCACGCCGCATCGACAGCCTTCAGCTCGATCAACTGCCGTTCACCGGACGGCGCCACCAGCATCGACCGCATCATCGTCACATCGGATGTCGTCGTACCCTGGGCATGCAGCCACGCGCGCAGCCGGTCCGGCAGCGGCTGGGACCCACCATCGATTTCCAGGTCACCGCCCAGCAGCGCACGCCCGTCGCTGGCGAGCCCTGCATTCACAGCCGCACGCAGCGTGCCGACGGCGGCGATGACACCAACGCCAAGCGCCAGACAGAGCAGCACGATCCACAGCCCGCGCACGCCGCCGCGCAGTTCGCGGCGCGCCAGCCTCAGGGCGAGCATGCCGCCGCCTCCGCGTCCGATGGCGTAACCAAACGCCCGTCGGACATATGCACCTGCCGGTCGCAGCGTGCCGCCAGGTCGCGGTCATGCGTGATCAGCAGCAGCGTCGTGCCGCTGCGCTGCCGCAGCGCGAACAGCAGGTCGATCACCGCCAGGCCGGTCGCATGATCCAGGTTGCCGGTCGGCTCATCCGCCAGCAGCAGGCGCGGCGAGCCGGCCAGTGCGCGGGCGATCGCCACGCGCTGCTGCTGGCCGCCGGACAACTGGCCGGGGTATTTCTTCGCCTGCTCGGGGATCTTCACCCGGGTCAGGTAGCTCATCGCCAGTTCCTCCGCCTCGGCCTTTGGCATCTTGCGGACCCAGATCGGCGCCAGGGTACAGTTTTCCAGGATGGTCAGATGCGGGAACAGGTTGAACGACTGGAACACCATCCCGACCTCCCGCCGGATCGTGTCCAGGGAGCGCAGGTCGTCGGTCAGCTCGGTGCCGTCAACGACGATGCGGCCTTCCTGGTGAGACTCCAGCCGGTTGATGCAGCGGATCATGGTGGACTTGCCTGACCCGGACGGGCCGCAGACCACCACCCGCTCCTGCTGTCCTACGGTCAATGAGACATCGCGCAGCACGTGCATCGCGCCGTACCACTTGTTCACCCTGTCCAGCAGGATCGCAGGCGCGTCCGGTATTGACGCATCCCTCTTGGACGCGGCGCTTGGCATGGCCTGATTCATCAAATCGGGTTCCCTTCTCAGCGCCCGCGGGCACGGTTGAGATCGCGTTCCAGGCTGCGGCTGTAGCGCGACATGGCGAAGCAGAAGGCGATGTAGACGGCGGCGAGGCCGATATAGACTTCGGTGGAAAAGCTCTGCCATGGCGGGTCGCTCAGCGCCACCTTGCCCATCGTCAACAGGTCGAACAGGCCGATGATCAGCACCAGGCTGGTGTCCTTGAAGAAGCCGATGAAGGTGTTGACCAGCGGCGGGATGACCAGCTTCAGCGCCTGCGGCAGGATGATCAGGCCGGTCTTCTGCCAGTAGCTGAGCCCGAGTGCGTCAGCCGCCTCGGCCTGGCCTTTCGGCAGCGCCTGCAGACCGCCGCGCACCACCTCGGCCAGATAGGCGCCGGCGAACAGGATGATGGCGATCTGCGCCCGCAGCAGCTTGTCGATGTTCACCCCCGCCGGCATGAAAAGCGGGAACATGACGCTGGCCATGAACAGGACCGAGATCAGCGGCACGCCGCGGATCAGTTCCACGTACAGCACGCACAGCAGCTTCACCGCCGGCATCTTCGTCGACCGGCGGCCCAGCGCGACGAGGATGGCGAGCGGGAAGGAGAAGGCGGCGCCGAAGGTGGCCAGGATCAGCGTGATCGGCAGGCCGCCCCAGTAATCCTCGGTAACCAGCGTCAGGCCGAACACGCCGCCCCACATCAGGATGCCGACCAGGGTCAGGGTGGCGGCCCAGATCAGCACCAGCTCCTTGCGCCAGAAGCGCCGCATGCCGGAGACGATGTACAGCCCAATGAACAACAGCACGACGATGGCGGGGCGCCATTGCTGGTCGTACGGGTAGCGGCCGAACAGGATCAGGCGGTACTTGTCGGCCAGCACCGCCCAGCAGGCGCCGACGCCCTTGGCGTTCTGGCAGACGCTGGTATCGGCGATACCGTTCCGGTAGGGCACCGACCAGATTGCATTGACCACCCCCCACTCAAGCAGGCTGAACGTCACGCGGACGATGACATAGCCCAGCAGCAAGGTCAGCGCGGTGGACCACCAGGAGCCGAACAGGTTGGCGCGAAGCCAGGCCCAGGGGCCGACGGTGCCGGCGGGCGGGCGCTCACGGGCGGCAGCCGGCAGCCGGCCGGCAGTGGCAGCTTGGCTCATTCAGCGCTCCACCAGCGCGATACGCGCGTTGTACCAGTTCATGAACAGGCTGATCGACAGGCTGATGGTCAGGTAGACGGCCATGATCACGGCAATGCCCTCGATCGCCTGGCCGGTCTGGTTCAGCGTGGTGTTGGCGATGGAAACGATGTCCTGGTAGCCGATGGCGACGGCCAGGGAGCTGTTCTTGGTCAGGTTCAAGTACTGGCTGGTGATCGGCGGGACGATCACCCGCATCGCCTGCGGCAGCACGATCCGCCGCAGCACCAGCCCCGGCTGCAGCCCCAGCGCGCCCGCGGCCTCCCACTGGCCTTGCGGCACCGCCTGGATGCCGGAGCGGACGATCTCGGCGATGTAGGAGGCGGTGTAGGTGACCAGCCCGATCAGCAGCGCGAAATACTCGGGGCTGAGCGTGGCGCCGCCGTGGAAGTTGAAGCCGCGCAGCACCGGCCGGTCCAGTTGGAACGGGGCGCCGAGCGCCGCCCATACGACGATGGGCAGGCCGATCAGCAGGCTCAACGTTACTGGCCAGGCGGCCGGGCGCT
>DAICYU010000150.1 GCA_027311485.1 Acetobacteraceae bacterium | reverse complement strand
TAGCACAGGCCGGTCCGCACCGAGCCGCCGCGGTTGATCGCATCCTTGAGCACCAGAGCGCCGACGCGCATGTTGGCCAGCGGATCGATGCTGGCCTGCGGGCCGCCGAACGCGGCGCCAGATTGACCGGCCAGTTGCTCGCCTTTTCACGTGCACAGCGGATCGAGGCAAAGCCGGTCATCGTCGCCGACCTCGTCGCAGGCATCCAGGATTTGCTGACCCGAACACTGGGACCCATGATCAGGATCACGCTCGATCTGGGCTGCGACCGCGTGCCCGTCCTGTCAGACCCCACACAGCTTGAAATGGCGGTCCTGAACCTGGCGATCAATGCGCGGGACGCCATGCCCAACGGCGGCGACCTGACCATAGCCACGAGGCTGACGCATGTCGCTGGCGATGCGGAATTGCACCCAGGCAAATACGTCCAGCTGGATGTGACGGATACCGGAACCGGCATGCCCGCCGAGGTCGCCGCCCGCGCGTTCGATCCGTTCTACACCACCAAGGGAGTCGGCAAAGGCACCGGCCTCGGTCTCAGCCAGGTCTACGGCATTGCTCGGCAGGCCGGGGGCACGGCACGGATCGAGAGCCGTCCCGACCAAGGAACCACCATCCGCATGCTGCTGCGCCGGACCGATATCACCATCGAGCCCGATGCCGCGCCTAAAAGCGCTGAAGCCGATCCCGCCACACACGCGGCGACGGTGCTCATCGTTGATGACGATGCGGATGTGCGGCGGTTTCTGGCCGACTCACTGGACGCACTCGGGTACCAGGTCACCGAGGCAGAGGACGGCCACGCCGGACTCCGTGCGCTCGAACAAGGCGCGCCGGACGTGATGGTGGTGGATTTCGCCATGCCCGGCCTGAATGGGGCGGAGGTCGCCAAGGCAGCGCGGCAAAAATGGCCCCGTCTGCCCATCGTATTTGCGAGCGGGTACGCCGATACCGCGGCCATCGAGGATGTAGGCGGCCCAGACGTGTCCATCCTGCGCAAGCCGTTCCGCGTGAATGAACTGCGCGGCGCCATTGCCGACGCACTGCGGATGGCCGACACCCACCCAACGTCGGGCGTAAGTTGACCGCGCCACCTGGGGAATGGCGCCCCTGAAAATCGTCCCACAGCAACATAGCGTTCACAACCGCCGCGTCACAGCGGCCCGGTCATGAACCACCAGCCGTAACAGCCAACGCATGCACTGGCTGTTACGACTTGGACCTGCGGCACGGCCATAACGGCCGGCCACGTTGAACCAGCGGTCAGGCCGTCCGGTCGGACGCCGCCCCCAGTGCCGCCTGCGCCGCCGCAAGGCGCGCCACCGGCACCCGGAACGGGCTGCAGGAGACATAGTCCAGCCCCACCTGCTCGCAGAATGTTATCGAAGCCGGGTCGCCGCCGTGCTCCCCACAGATGCCCAGCTTCAGCTTGTTCTTCGCGGCGCGGCCCTTTTCCGCCGCGATGCGCACCATCTCACCCACGCCCTCGATGTCGATGGAAACGAACGGGTCCTTCGGCAGGATGCCGGCTTCAACGTAATGCGGCAGGAACTTGCCCGCGTCATCACGCGACAGGCCGAACACCGTCTGCGTCAGGTCGTTGGTGCCGAAACTGAAGAAGTCCGCCACCTCGGCGATCTGGTCGGCCAGCATCGCCGCCCGCGGCAACTCGATCATCGTGCCGACGCTGTATTCGATGGTGGCGCCGGTTTCCTTCAGCACCTCGGCAGCGACCTTTTCCACCTGGGCGCGGGTGATCTCCAGCTCCTTCCGCATGCCGACCAGCGGGATCATGATCTCAGGCACCGGCGCCTTGCCGGTTTCCTTGGCGACCGCAATCGCCCCTTCAAAGATCGCGCGCGCCTGCATCTCATAGATTTCCGGGTAGGAAATCCCCAGCCGGCAGCCGCGATGGCCCAGCATCGGGTTGGCTTCGGCCAATTCGGCGCCGCGTTGGCGGATGGTTTCGATATCGACGCCCAGCGAGTCCGCCACTTCCTGCATTTCCGACTCGGCGTGTGGCAGGAATTCGTGCAGCGGCGGGTCGAGCAGGCGGATCGTCACCGGCAGCCCGGCCATGATGGTAAACAGTTGCCGGAAATCCTCCCGCTGATACGGCAGCAGCCGTTCCAGCGCGGCGCGACGGCCGGACTCGGTGCTGGACATGATCATCTGCCGCACCGCCAGGATGCGCTGCGGATCGAAGAACATATGCTCCGTCCGGCACAGGCCGATGCCCTCGGCACCGAACTTCCGCGCCGTTTCCGCGTCCAGCGGGGTTTCCGCATTGGCCCGCACGCCCAGCCGGCGGCACTTGTCCGCCCACGCCATCAGCGTGCCGAAATCGCCGGACATCGCCGGTTCGATCATGGCGACCGGGCCGACAAACACTTCCCCTGTGGCGCCGTCCAGCGTGATGATTTCCCCCGCGCGGATCTGCTTGCCGCCGGCCGCGAGCACCTGGCTGTTGTAATCAACGCTGATGCCACCGGCGCCGGCCACACAGGGCCGCCCCATGCCGCGCGCGACCACCGCCGCGTGGCTGGTCATGCCACCGCGAGTCGTCAGGATGCCCCGCGCCGCATGCATCCCGTGGATGTCTTCCGGGCTGGTTTCGATCCGCACCAGGATCACCGCCTCACCCTTCGCGGCGCGGCTTTCCGCCTCATCCGCGCTGAACACCACGATGCCGGACGCCGCGCCGGGGCTGGCCGGCAGTCCCTTGCCCAGGAGCGTGCGCGGCGCCTTCGGGTCCAGCATCGGATGCAGCAATTGATCCAGGGAGGACGGATTCACCCGGCGAACGGCTTCGGCCTCATCGATCAGGCCCTCGCGTGCCATTTCCACCGCCATGCGCAGGGACGCCGCAGCGGTCCGTTTGCCGTTGCGGGTCTGCAGCATGTACAGCTTGTTCTGCTGCACCGTGAACTCGATGTCCTGCATGTCCCGGTAATGCTTTTCCAGCGTTTCCCGGACCTTCATCAGTTCGGCGTATGCCTGCGGCATCGCCTGCTCCAGCGGCACCTCGCCCGGCTTGGCGACAGACGCGGACAGCGGCTGCGGCGTGCGGATGCCGGCCACCACGTCCTCACCCTGCGCGTTCACCAGGTACTCGCCGTAGAACATGTTTTCGCCGGTCGACGGGTCGCGCGTGAAGCACACACCTGTAGCGCAGTCATTGCCCATGTTGCCGAACACCATGGCCTGCACGTTGACGGCGGTACCCCAGCCGGCGGGAATGTCGTGCAAGCGACGGTAGGTGATCGCCCGCGGGTTCATCCAGGAACCGAACACCGCGCCGATCGCGCCCCACAGCTGATCCTGCGGATCCTGCGGGAACGGCTTGCCCGTCTCCTGCTGTACCAGGTCCTTGTACTGCTCCACCACGCTCTGCCAAGCCTGGGCGGTCAGCGCGGTATCCTCGATCACGCCAGCCCCCAGCTTGGCATGCTCGATGATCTCCTCGAACCGGTGATGATCGACGCCCAGCACAACCGAGCCGTACATCTGAATGAAACGGCGATAGGAATCCCAGCCGAACCGCTGGTCGTCCGCCGCATTCGCGAGCCCCTGCACCGTCTGGTCGTTCAGCCCCAGGTTCAGCACCGTGTCCATCATGCCCGGCATCGACACCCGCGCACCGGACCGCACCGACACCAGCAGTGGGTTCGACACGTCGCCGAATTTCAGGCCGACCGCCTGCTCCACCGCCGCCAGTGAGGCATCGACCTGTTCCTTCAGGTCCGCCGGATAATTCCGCTTATTGTCGTAGAACGCCGTGCATACGTCCGTCGTGATGGTAAACCCCGGGGGTACTGGCAATCCGATGGAGGCCATCTCCGCCAGGTTGGCACCCTTGCCCCCCAGCAGGTTCCTCATATCCGCTCGGCCTTCATTCTTGCCGGCGCCGAAGCTGTACACCCACTTGGTCATGCCTGGGACCTCATTTAGCCTTCGATACGGGAGAAATCCGCGATCTGGTCCATGACGGACCTGACCTGATTGAGCAAGCGTAAACGATTGCGGCGGAGTTCTGGATCAGTCGCGTTCACGGTGACTTTTTCGAAAAATAAGTCAAGCGGAACACGAAGCCGGGAGGTCAATGCCATCGCCCCGGCGAAATCTTCCTGCGCCAGCAGCGCGGTGACATGGCCTACGGATTCCAGTGCCGCCGCCAAGCCGCTTTCCGGTACCTCATGCAGCAGCGCGGCATCCACCGGACCAGTATGCGGGCCGTCCTTCCGGTCCTCGATCCGCAGGATATTGGCCGCGCGGCGATAGGCGGCCAGAAGATCGGCGCCGTCAGTTGTCTGCAGCAGCGTGCTGACCGCATCGGTCCGCACCAGCAGGCGCGACAGGTCGTCGTCATCCGCCGCCTGGAACACGGCACTGAGGACGTCATGCCGGGCACCTTCGGCGCGAAGCTGCACGATCAGACGCTCAATGATGAAGGCAAACACCGCCTGACCCGTGGCCTCATCAGCCCCGGCGGCCGACAGCAGGTGGCGCAGGTGCAACCGCAGCCCGTTTTCGCGGATGATCCGGATCACGCCCAGCGCGGCGCGGCGCAGCGCATAGGGATCGCCGGACCCGGTTGGCTTTTCGCCGATCGCAAAGAAGCCCGTCAGCTGATCCAGCTTGTCGGCCAGCGCTACGGCAATGGAAACCGGCGATGCCGGCGCGGCTTCGGCCGGCCCGCGCGGCGCATAATGGTCGCGCACCGCATCCGCCACCGCCGCCGGTTCACGGTCGTGCAGCGCATAGTAGCGCCCCATGACGCCCTGCAGTTCGGGAAACTCCCCCACCATGCCGCTGACCAGGTCGGCCTTCGCCAGCCACGCGGCACGGGCAGCATCTGCGGGCTCGGCACCCACCAACGGCGCGATCGTCTCCGCCAGCCGCACCAGCCGCCGCACCCGATCACCCTGGGAGCCGAGCTTGGCCTGGAAAGTAACAGCGTCGAGCGCAGGAACGCGGGAGTCCAGGCGGGTCTTGCGATCCAGGTCCCAGAAATGGCGGGCATCGGCGAAGCGGGCCCGCAGCACGCGTTCGTTGCCGGCGATGATGGCCGCCCCACCGTCATCTGCCTGGACATTGGCGACAAAGGCAAACCACGGTGCCGCGGCGCCATCAGCGGTGCGCAGCGCGAAATAGCGCTGATTGACGCGCATCGACACCTGCATGACCTCGGGCGGCAGGTCCATGTGCTCATCGGCGATGCGGCCGAGATGCGGCACCGGCCATTCCACTAGGCCGGCCACCTCCTCCAGCAGGCCAGGGTCGTCCATCACCGTCAGCCCCTTTTCCGTCGCCAGCCCGGCAATCCGTTCCGCGATCACCTGCTTGCGGTGCTCCGCGTCCACCAGCACCCGGCGCGCCGTCAATCGCTCCCGCCATTCGGTCACGCCCGAGACGGCAAACGCGCCCGGCGCATGAAAACGATGGCCTTCGGTCAGGTTGCCGCTGGCCAGGCCATGACCGTCATCCGCACCGTCGCGCAGGTCGAACGGCACGACCGCTCCATCCAACAGGCAGACGATGCGGCGCAGCGGGCGGACCCAGACGAAGCTGCTGCTGCCACCCCAGCGCATTGATTTCGGCCACGGAAACCGGCGCAGCAGGCCCGGCATCGCGCCGGCGATCAGCGCCGCGGCGGACACGGCGGCGGCGGACTTCTCCAGCACCCAGTAGTCGCCTTCCTGGCGCAACTGCTCACGGCTGGCATTGTGCTTGCGCAGGAAGCCGGTCAGCGCCTGTTCCGGCGCACTGGTCCGCGGCCCGCGTTCGGTGCTGCTGGACGCGGCGACCTCGGCCGCGACCTGAGCCGACAGCGCGATCCGGCGGGGGCCGAAAAACGTCTCGACGCCGGCCGGCAACAGAGCGCCGAATGCCGCCATGACCGCACGCTCCAACTCCGCGGCAGCGCTGCGCTGCATGCGAGCGGGGATTTCCTCACTGAAGAGCTCGATGAAAAGGTCAGCCATCGATCAGTCCTTCAGCGCCGGTTCAATATCGGGTTGCCCAATGGCCGGCGCTGTGAACGGCCGGCGCAACAGGACACGACGCAATGGCACACTACGGGCCATTAGCGCGGGCAGGACTGCGGTCGGACGTGCGCCATGTCAGCCCTCCCCCGCCACCCAGGCTTCGCAGCAGCCTTTGGCCAGCGTGCGGACGCGGCCGATATAGCTGGCCCGCTCAGTCACGCTGATAACGCCGCGCGCATCCAGCAGGTTGAACAGGTGGCTGGCCTTGATGCACTGATCGTAGGCCGGCAAAGCCAGCTTGCGGTCCAGCAGCGCCGCGCATTCCTGTTCCGCATCGGCGAAGTGGCGGGACAGCATGGCGGTATCGGCAAACTCAAAATTGTACGCGCTGTACTCGCGTTCGGCCCGCAGGAACACGTCGCCATAGCTGACACCGGCGCCGTTGAAGTCAAGGTCGTACACATTCTCGCGGTCCTGGACATACATCGCCAGGCGTTCCAGTCCGTAGGTCATCTCGAAGCTCGGAAAGGTGACCGGGATGCCGCCGACCTGCTGGAAATAGGTGAACTGGCCCACCTCCATCCCGTCGCACCAGACTTCCCAGCCAAGGCCCCAGGCGCCCAAGGTCGGGCTTTCCCAGTCATCCTCGACAAAACGGAAGTCGTGCCGCAGCGGGTCCAGGCCAACCTCACGGTAGGATGCCAGCAGCAACGCCTGCGCATCCTCCGGGCTCGGCTTCATGATCACCTGATACTGATAGTAGTGCTGCAGCCGGTTGGGGTTTTCGCCATAGCGCCCGTCGGTCGGGCGGCGGCTGGGCTGCACGTAGGCGGCGCGCCAGGGCTTCGGGCCCAGCGCCCGCAGGGTCGTCGCGGGATGGAAAGTGCCCGCGCCCATTTCCACGTCATACGGCTGAAGGATGACGCAGCCCTGCCGAGCCCAGAATGCGTGCAGGCGGAGGATCAGCTCTTGGAAACTGGGCGCGTCGGGGTTCATCGAGGCCTTCTTGCCGGAACCATGGTCGGCGGCGGGATTACGCACTCCGGCCGCGACTGGCAAGGCGTCGATGGGTATTACCGGCCGGTAATCAGAATACACACCGCAATGGTTGGGATTGATACCGATATCGGGCGCGTTCCGGGTGCAATCGCCCGTTCAGGTGCAGGAAAGACTGACCCGCCGGAACGCGACACCCAGGCGCCGGTCATCCCCCTGCCCACTGACCAGCAGCGGGCTCGCCGCGTGCGGATGGTTCAGCACGATCTCGATCTGATCCTGACCGGCCACCAGAGCCCCCGGTATCGCACACGTTACGACGCCGCGCACCACCGGATCGAAGCTGTGAACAACCGTCCCGCCCACGATCACATCCAGCCGCTGCCGCGGCAGCAGCGGCGGCAGCACGAATGGCGTCACATCCATTTCAAGCCAGTATTCGTCGGCCTCTCCGGGTGTGGGCAGGATCAGCAGGCTCCGTTCCCCTACCGACCAGGTGTAGCCGGGCTCCGGCCCGGACCATCCATACCCTTGAGCCGGCTGCGCATTGCCTTCCTGTCCGAAGATGACCACCGTGGATCGCCCGCCGGCACCATCGCCTTGCCCCGAGCGGGGCATGCCGCCCTGCCACAGCGCGTAGGCCTTGCGGAGGACCGTCATCCAGGACCCGACATCCAACCCGGGCACATTGGACCGGTCGGCCAGCCGGCGCACGAAGCCGACCATGAAACGATCATCCACCACGACCACCGTTCCAGGCGGATGACCCTCACACGCCTGCTGCACCCAAAGCAGCACGCCCGAACCGTACGCCGCCAGTGCGACGCGCAGATCGACCAGATCTGTCGCGGACAGTGGTTCATTCTGGCGAAAAACCAAGATCTTCGACGGATTCTCCAGGTCGGAGATCAGCTTGTCGGCCAGGAAACGAACCGTCCGGCACTGCTGCTGATGCAGCAGTTTCGGGTCCGTTTCGCCGACCTTCACATGGGCATGATAGTTGAAGTCGTATTTGGTGAGCTTCACCATATACTCGCCGTTTTCCGGAACGATCCGGACATGATCGGGATCGGCGAGATTCCTGAAACGATTGTCCAGCGCAACCAGCAGGTTGCGCACCGGCACCCCGGCAAAGCGCAGCAACCCCAGCGGTTCCGCGCCCGCTCGGCGTTGCACCAGCCCGAGTTCGCAATTGTCACCGATGCTTTCGAACTGCAGCACCAGATCCCGGTCACTGATCACAGCCGAGGCCGGTGCTTCGATGTCCATGCCGTTCACCCTGCC
>DAICYU010000014.1:7534-19796 GCA_027311485.1 Acetobacteraceae bacterium | reverse complement strand
GTCCGCGATATGAATTTTGTGTCATAAATCGATACACCCGAGGACGCGGGCTTACCTGAATGTCACCGTGCTAATCCGCAGCGTGTAACACACTAATATTTAGCGTAACGCCAGCGGGGTTTTGCTTGTTGCGGGCTTACCTGCCGCCTAATCCCCTAGCCGGATCCGGCCCGGCCGCGGCCTGCGAGCAATGAGGTGTGCATGGACGAGCGTGTTGACCGGCGGGAGACGACGACAATTCCGACCGATCGCCCGCCGCCCATGACGCGGGTGACCCGCCGGTCCCGCGTCCGCCGGCTGATCCTGCCGGCAGTGGTGCTGATCCTGCTCCTCGGCGGCGGCTGGCTGTGGTGGGCGCAGCATAAATCCCAGCCGACGCCCAGCTTCCGCGGCGGCGCGGGCGGCTTCCAGACGCCGCCGCAGCCGGTCGGCTTCGCCACCATCGACAAGGGCGACATCCGGATCATGCTGAACGAACTCGGCACGGTCACGCCTTTGCGGACCGTCACCGTGCAGACGCAGATCAACGGCCAGCTCATCGATGTCGGCTTCAAGGAAGGGCAGGTCGTCAAGGCCGGCGATTTCCTGGCACAGATCGACCCGCGTCCCTACCAGGTGGCGCTGGAGCAGGCGCAAGGCACGCTGGCGCACGACCAGGGCCTGCTCGACCAGGCCAAGGCCGACCTCAAGCGCTACCAGACCCTCGGCCGCCAGGACTCGATCGCGCAGCAGCAGGTCGAGGACCAGAAATACCTCGTGGAGCAATACGCCGGCACGGTGAAAGCCGATCAGGGCGTGGTCGACAATGCCAAGCTGAACCTGATCTATTGCCACATCACTTCGCCGATCGACGGGCAGATCGGCCTGCGTCTGGTGGACCCGGGCAACTACGTGCAGACCACCAGCACCACCGGGATCGCGGTGGTCACGCTGATGCAGCCGATCTCGGTCATCTTCGCGGTGCCGCAGGTCAACCTGCCGGACATCATGCAGCGCGTGCGCAGCGGCGCCACCCTGCCGGTCGAGGCATACGACAGCGGCAACACACGGGAACTGGCAACCGGCAAGCTGATGTCGCTGGACAATCAGATCGACACCACCACGGGCACGCTTCGGCTGCGCGCGATCTTCGATAACCCTGATGAGATGCTCTACCCGAACCAGTTCGTGAACGCCCGCCTGCTGGTCGATACCATGCACGACACCGTGCGCATTCCGGTTCAGGCGGTGCAGCGGGGCGAACCCGGCACCTTCGTCTACGTCATCAACGCTGACAACACCGTGTCCGTGCGCAAGGTGACGGTGGGCCCAACCGACAACGGCTATCAGGCGGTGCTGTCCGGGCTGGCACCGGGGGAGCGTGTGGTGACAGATGGCACCGACCGCCTGCGCGACGGCGCCAAGGTCAGCCTGCCGCAGGCCCACGCGGCTCAGGCCGCCGGCCAACCGGGTAGCGCTCACCGGGGAAGCGGCCAACAGGGTAGCGGCCAACAGCCGGGCGCTAGCCCCGCCGCACAGCATCAGCATCGCGCGCCGCCGGCGGCGCGGTAGCACCGCCCACCCGGCATGAGCCCGTCACGCCCCTTCATCCTGCGGCCCGTCGCCACCACGCTGCTGATGGCGGCCATCCTGATGGTCGGCATCGTCGCGTATCGCTTCCTGCCGATCTCGGCCCTGCCGGAGGTCGACTATCCGACGATCCAGGTGCAGACCTTCTATCCCGGCGCCAGCCCGGAAGTGATGACGTCCTCCGTCACCTCGCCGCTGGAGGTGCAGTTCGGGCAGATGTCCAGCCTGAACCAGATGTTCTCCACCAGTTCGGCGGGCGCCTCGCTGATCACCCTGCAATTCGGGCTGGATATCAGCCTGGACATCGCCGAGCAGGAGGTGCAGGCGGCGATCAACGCGGCGGGCAACCTGCTGCCGGCGGATCTGCCGGCACCGCCGATCTATGCCAAGGTCAATCCGGCGGACGCGCCGATCCTGACGTTGGCGCTGACCTCGAAGACCCTGCCGCTGACGCAGGTCGAGGATATGGCCGACACGCGGCTGGCGCAGCGCATCTCGCAACAGCCCGGCGTCGGTCTGGTCAGCATCAGCGGCGGGCAGCGGCCGGCGGTGCGGGTCCAGGTCGATCCGCGCGCGCTGGCGGCATACGGCCTGAACATAGACGACCTGCGCACCACCCTGGGCAATGCGAACGTCAATATCCCCAAGGGTAATTTCGACGGCCCGGCGCAGGCATCCACGATCAATGCCAACGACCAGATCACCGACCCGCAGCAATACCTGGATCTGGTGATCGCCTACCGCAACGGCAATCCGGTTTACCTGCGCAACGTCGCCACCGTGATCCACGGCGCCGAGAACACAAGGCTGGCCGCCTGGGCCAACAGGACGCCCGCGGTGATCCTGAACGTGCAGCGCCAGCCGGGCGCCAACGTCATCCAGGTGGTTGACGGCATCAAGAAGATGCTGCCGCAGCTGAAGGCGACGCTGCCGGCCGCGGTGGACGTCGCCGTGCTGACTGACCGGACCGGGACCATTCGCGCCTCCGTCGCCGATGTGGAATTCGAGCTGGGGCTGGCCATCGGGCTGGTCGTGCTGGTGATCTTCCTGTTCCTGCGCAACCTGCCAGCGACCATCATTCCCAGCCTGTCGGTGCCGCTGTCATTGGTCGGCACGCTGGCCGTGATGTACCTGCTGGGCTTCAGCCTGGACAACCTGTCGCTGATGGCGCTGACCATCTCGACCGGTTTCGTCGTCGATGACGCCATCGTCATGATCGAGAACATCGCCCGCTTCGTCGAAGCCGGCGAGTCGCCGCTCGCCGCCGCGCTGAAGGGCAGTGAGCAGATCGGCTTCACCATCATCTCGCTCACCGTCTCGCTGATTGCGGTGCTGATCCCGCTGCTGTTCATGGGCGATGTGGTGGGGCGGCTGTTCCACGAATTCGCCATCACCCTGGCGGTGACGATCGTCATCTCGGCCATCGTGTCGCTGACGCTGGTGCCGATGATGTGCGCCAAGCTGGTGCGCCATCGTCCCGACGCCGAGCGGAGCGCGTTCGACCTGAAGGCCGAACGGGCCTTTGATTGGGTGATCCACCGCTACGACCGGGCGCTGAATGTGGTGCTGGACCATCAGCGGCTGACGTTGTTCGTTGCCGTGCTCACCCTCGGCGTGACGGTGCTATTGTATGCCGCGGTGCCGAAGGGTTTCTTCCCGGTGCAGGACACCGGCGTGCTGCAAGGCATCTCCGTCGCGGCGCAGACCACCTCCTACAAGGCCATGACCGAACACCAGCAGGCGCTGGCCGACGTCATCCTGAAGGACCCCGACGTTGTCAGCCTGAGTTCCTTCATCGGCGTCGATGGTAGCAACACCACGCTGAACACCGGCCGGTTCCTGATCAACCTGAAGCCGAAGGACGACCGTTCGCTGAACGCGACCGCGATCGCCCGCCGGCTGCAGCAGGAAACTGCCAACGTGACGGGTGTGACGCTGTACCTGCAACCGGTGCAGGACCTGACCATCGATGCCGCGCTCAGCCGCACCCAGTACCAGTTCGTGCTGGAGAATCCGAACCTCTCGGCGTTCACCGAATGGGTGCCGAAGCTGATCCAGCGGATGCACGAGTCGCCGGCCCTGACGAACATTGCAACCGACCTGTCGCAGCAGGGCCTGACCGTGCATCTGATCATCGACCGGGCGAACGCCGCGCGCTTCGGCATCACCCCGGCCACCGTCGACAACGCGCTGTATGACCTGTTCGGGCAGCGGATCATCTCGACCATCTACACCCAGTCGAACCAGTACCGTGTCATCATGGAAGCGGCGCCGTCGTTGCAAAATTCGTTGGATGCGCTGCAATCGATCTGGCTGCCCTCGGCCGCGTCCTCCACCGGGCAGGTGCAGTTGAGCTCGATCGTCTCGATCCAGCAGAAGCCAGGCCCGCTGCAGATCAGCCATCTCGGCCAGTTCCCGGCGACGACGATTTCCTTCGATACCGCGCCGGGCGCATCCCTCGGCGCCGCCGTCGCCGCGATCCGTCAGGCGGAGCAGGACATCCATCTGCCGGACAGCTTCATCACCGCGTTCCAGGGTGCCGCCGCGGCGCTGGAATCCTCGCTGTCGAACGAGCTGCTGCTGGTGCTGGCGGCGGTGGTGACGATGTATATCGTGCTGGGCGTCCTGTACGAGAGCTTCATCCACCCCATCACCATTCTCTCGACCTTGCCCTCGGCCGGCGCCGGCGCCCTGGTGGCGCTGCTGATCAGCGGCGACAATATCGATGTGATCTCGATCATCGGCATCATCCTGCTGATCGGCATCGTCAAGAAGAACGCGATCATGATGATCGACTTCGCGCTGGAAGCCGAACGCCACGAAGGCAGGACGCCGCGTGAGGCGATCCACCAGGCCTGCCTGCTGCGCTTCCGCCCGATCCTGATGACCACGATGGCGGCCTTGCTGGGCGCGCTGCCGCTGATGCTGGGCACCGGCACCGGATCGGAGCTGCGCCGTCCGCTGGGCGTCGCCATCGTCGGCGGCCTGATCGTCAGCCAGGTGCTGACGCTGTTCACCACGCCGGTGATCTACCTGATGTTCGACCGTCTGGCCGAGCGCCTGCGCGGCGGCCCGGCTGTTGAGCCGAGTGCGGCGGAATGAATTTCTCCGCCCCGTTCATCGCGCGTCCCGTCGCCACCACGCTGCTGACCATCGGCATCGCGCTGGCCGGTATCTTCGCCTTCTTCAAACTGCCGGTGGCGCCGCTGCCGCAGGTCGATTTTCCCACCATGGTGGTGCAGGCGACGCTGCCCGGCGCCAGCCCGGAAACGGTGGCGACCAGCGTCGCCAGCCCGCTGGAGCGCCATCTGGGCCAGATCGCCGATGTGACGCAGATGACCTCCACCAGCGCGGTGGGGCAGTGCCGGATCGTGCTGCAGTTCGGCCTGAACCGGGACATCAACGGCGCCGCGCGTGACGTGCAGGCGGCGATCAATGCCGCCCGCGCCGACCTGCCGACCAACCTGCGGAACAACCCGGATTTCTGGAAGGTGAACCCGGCCGACGCGCCGATCCTGATCCTGGCGTTGACTTCCAAGACACGGACCCGCGGCCAGATGTACGACGCCGCCACCAACGTCCTGTCGCAGCGCCTGTCGCAGATCGAAGGCATCGGCCAGGTGATCATCGGCGGTTCGGCCCTGCCGGCGGTGCGGGTGGAACTGAACCCGACGAAGCTGTTTCAATACGGCATCGGGTTGGAGGATGTGCGGGCCGCCCTGGCATCGGCCAACGCCAACAGCCCCAAGGGTGCGATCGAACCGGACGGGCTGCACTACCAGATCTATACCAACGACCAGGCGACCCACGCCGCGGATTACCGCCCGCTGGTGATCGCCTATCGCAACGGCGCCGCGGTCCGGCTGTCCGACGTGGCGGACGTGGAGGATTCGGTCGAGAACCTGCGCAACATCGGCCTCTCGAACGGCCAGCCGGCGGTGGTGATCATCCTGTTCCGGCAGCCGGGCGCGAACATCATCCAGACCATCGAGAGCGTGAAGGCATCGATCCCGCAATTGATGGCCGCCATGCCGCGGGACATGACGCTGACGGTCGCCAACGACCGCTCGACGACGATCCGCGCCAGCCTGTACGACACCGAGTTCACCCTGGTTATCGCCGTGGTGCTGGTGACCCTGGTCGTCTTCCTGTTCCTGCGCAGCGCGCGCGCCACGCTGATTCCCGCCGTGGTCGTGCCGGTTTCCATCATCGGGACGTTCGGCGCGATGTACCTGCTGGGCTATAGCCTGGACAACCTGTCGCTGATGGCGCTGACCATCGCCACCGGCTTCGTCGTCGATGACGCCATCGTCGTGCTGGAAAACATCTCCCGCCATATCGAGGACGGGATGCCGCGCCGGCAGGCCGCTCTGCGCGGCGCGAAGGAGGTCGGGTTCACGGTCGTTTCCATCAGCATGTCGCTGATCGCGGTCTTCCTGCCGGTCCTGTTGATGGGCGGCATCGTCGGGCGGCTGTTCCGCGAATTCGCCGTCACGCTGTCGCTTGCGATCCTGGTGTCGCTGGTGATTTCTCTGACCACCACGCCGATGATGTGCGCGCTGCTGCTGAAACGCGGCGCGCTGGCGCATGATCCGACGCGACGCACCCTGTTCCAGCGCGTGCAGCACGCCTACGGCCGCAGCCTGGCCTGGAGCCTGCGCCACGGCGTTCTGGTGATGATCGTGCTGGCGCTGACGGTGGCGCTGAACATCGGCCTGTTCATCGCCATCCCGAAAGGCTTCTTCCCGCAGCAGGACACCGGCCGGCTGATGGGCGGCATGCAGGCCGACCAGAGCATCTCCTTCCAGGCCATGGAAACCAAGTTGCGGCAACTGACCGACATCGTGCAGCACGATCCGGCGGTGGAAAGCGTGGTCGGCTTCACCGGCCAGGGCGGCAGCGGCGCGTCGCAGACCAACACCGGGCGCGTTTTCGTCAGCCTGAAGCCGATCAGCCAGCGGGACGACATCAACACCGTCATGAGCCGGCTGCGTCACAAGCTTTCCGTCGTGCCCGGTGCCCGGCTGTTCCTGGTGCCGATCCAGGATATCCGCGTCGGCGGGCGCCCGACCAATGCCGCCTATGAATACACCCTGCAGGGCGACAGCAGCGCCGAGGTGTATGAATGGGCACCGAAACTGCTGGCGGCGCTGGAGCATGATCCGATGCTGCGCGACGTGAACACTGACCAGCAGCAGAAGGGCCTGGAAACAGACCTGCTGATCGACCGTGCCACCGCCAGCCGCCTCGGCCTGACCACGATCCAGGTGGACAACACGCTGTACGACGCCTTCGGCCAGCGTCAGGTTTCCACCATCTACCGCGCCCAGAACCAGTACCACGTCGTCATGGAGGTCGCGCCGCGCTACTGGCAGTCACCGGAGACGCTGAAGGAGATCTATGTCAGCACCATCGGCGGCAATCCGGCTGGAAGCGAGATGACCAACGCGGTGGTCGGCACGGTGACGAAAACCACAGCCCCCAGCGCAAACGTCGCCGGCGGTGGCGTGGTTGCCCCCGGCACGCTCACCCAGGCCAGCGGTCCGGTTGCCCACCCGTCGAGCGCCGCGGCCAACGCCTTTACCATCGCATCCAGCGCCGCGCGCAACGCGATGACCAACGCGCTGGCGGTCACCGGCAAGGGGTCCGCCTCTACCGGCACCGCCGTCAGCACCAGCCGGGAGACGATGGTGCCGCTGTCCGCGTTCGCCACCTTCGGGCCCGGCCACACGCCGCTGTCGGTGAACCACCAGGGGCCGTTCGTCGCCAGCACGATCTCCTTCAACCTGGCGCCGGGCAAGTCGCTCAGCGACGCCGTCGCCTCCATCGACCAGGCGGTGCGGGATATCGGGATGCCCGCCTCGATCCAGGGATCCTTCCAGGGCACGGCGCAAACGTTTCAGAAATCGCTGGACAACGAGCCGGTGCTGATCGCGGCGGCGCTGGTCGCCGTGTACATCGTTCTGGGCATCCTCTACGAAAGCTACATGCACCCGGTCACCATCCTGTCCACATTGCCCTCGGCCGGCATCGGCGCGGTGTTGGCGCTGATGCTGTTCAAAACGGACTTCACCATCATCGCCCTGATCGGGGTCATCCTGCTGATCGGGATCGTCAAGAAGAACGCCATCATGATGATCGACTTCGCGCTCGACGCCGAACGCACGCTCGGCCTCGAACCGCGGGAGGCGATCTTTGAGGCCAGCCTGATGCGATTTCGCCCGATCATGATGACCACCAGCGCCGCCATGCTGGGCGCATTGCCGCTGGCATTGAGCTTCGGCAACGGCGGTGAGCTGCGCCGCCCGCTGGGCATTTCGATCGTCGGTGGTTTGCTGTTGAGCCAGTTGCTGACCCTGTACACAACCCCCGTGGTCTATCTCTACCTGGATCGCTTCCGCCTGTTCGCCAGACGCAAATGGCGGCAGGCCTTCCCCGATTCGTCCGTGCCGGAGGCTGCCGAATGATCCGGCGTGGCTTGGCGTTCGCCGGCGCCGTCCTGTTGGCAGGCTGCATGGTCGGACCGGACTACAGCCGTCCCGCCGCGCCGGTGCCGGTCGCGTTCAAGGAGCGTGCCGGCTGGAAGCTCAGCCAGCCCGCCGATGCGATCGACAAGGGCGCATGGTGGTCGATCTACCATGATCCGGAGCTCGATCGGCTGGAGCGGATGGTGGCGTTGTCCAACCAGAACGTGAAATCGTTCGAGGCCCAGTATCGCAATGCCGTTGCCCTGGTGGCCGAGGCACAGTCGGGCCTGTACCCGTCGCTGGGCATCGCGCCCGGCATCAGCCGCAGCGGCAGCGGGGGCGGCGGTTTCAGCGGCGGCACCACAGGCGGCACGACGGGCGCTACCGGCAGTTCCGGTTCCACCAGCCACTTCAGCGGCGGCGGGCCACTCACCAGCTATAGCCTGACCGGCAGCGCCAGTTGGGCGCCGGACCTGTGGGGGCGCGTGCGACGGGAGGTGGAGAGCAGCGTCGCCGGCGCGCAGGTCAGTGCCGCCGACCTCGCCAATGCCACCCTGTCGGCGCAGGGCGTGCTGGCCGCCGACTATTTCAGCCTGCGCTATCAGGACTCCCTGGCGATACTGCTGCAGCAGACTGTCGAGGCCTACCGCAGGGCGTTGCAGATCACCGAAAACCAGTACCGGGCCGGCACCACGCCGCCGCTGGACTACGCCACCGCACTGGCGCAGCTGCAATCCGCCCAGGCGCAGCTTGCCGGCGTCGAGGTGCTGCGGCAGCAGTATGAGCACGCCATCGCCGTCCTGACCGGACATCCGCCGTCCGACCTGACGATCCCGCCCGCGCCGCTGACCAACGATGTGCCGGTGGCGCCGCCCGGCCTGCCATCCACCCTGCTGGAACGTCGTCCCGACATCGCCGCGGCGGAGCGGGCGATGCAGCAGGAGAATGCGCTGATCGGCGTCCAGGTCGCCGCCTTCTATCCCACCATCTCGCTGTCCGCCGTCGGCGGCTTCGCCGGCAACCCGCTGTCCCAATTGCTGAACGCCAGCAACAGCCTGTGGTCGCTCGGGGCCGCCGGCGGCGAAACGCTGTTTGAGGGCGGGTTGCGCACCGCCTCGGTCGCGGCGGCGCGGGCCACCTACGATTCGGCCGTCGCGTCCTACCGCCAGACCGTGCTGACCGCCTTCCAGCAGGTCGAGGATGCGCTGTCGAGCCTGCGTATCCTGGAACAACAGGCCGCGGCCGAGGCGCGGGCGGTGCAATCGGCGCAGCGTGCGGTGCAGGTCGCCCTGAACACCTACCGCGCCGGGACAGCCGTCTATACCGCCGTCATAACCGAGCAGACGCTGCTGCTGGTGGATCAGCAATCCGCCCTGTCGGTTCAGCAGGGCCGCCTGCTGAACAGCGTCGCGCTGATCCAGGCGCTTGGCGGCGGCTGGACCACCCATGACCTGCCCGCGCCGGACCAGGTCAAGACCTTCAACCCGCTGCTGCCATGACCGCCCGCAGCCGTTCCAGCACGCTCAGCGCGTCACGCGTTGCTTTGCCCAGCGCCGTGTTGTCGAAGATGCACCATGCCTCCGCGCCGCGTCGGGCCGCATTCCGCAGATCCGCAACAACGCGGTCGAGGAACACGTCAGTATAGGCCGAGTAATACATGCGCGGCGATCCGTGCAGCCGGTAATACACCAGGCCCGTCCATCCACCCGGGACCGCCGCAAGCGGCACCGGCGCCGGGTCCGCTGCGACCCGCGCGACATGGAACCGGGACAGAAGCGCATCGACCGGATCGGTGAACCAGCCCGGATGCCGCGGCTCACAGACAACCGGCCCGTCGAACCGCGCCCGCACCGCCTCGAAGAAGCCGCCCGCCACGCCCGCGTCGAAGCGCAGGTTCGGCGGCAGTTGCACCAGCAACGGACCGCGCGTCCCGCCCAGCGCCTGCACCTCGCCCAGGAAGCGGTCGAGCGGCGCGTCTATGTCCCGCAGCCGGCGTTCATGCGTGATCGTCCGCGGCACCTTCACCGCGAAGCGAAAGCCGGCCGGCACGCTGTCCGCCCAGCGCGCATAGGTTTCCGGCTTATGCGGCCGGTAGAAGGATGAGTTGATCTCGACCGCCGCCAGCCGCCCCGCATAGCGCTGCAAATGCGTCCCGTCGGCCGCGAACGCCGCGTGGCACGCCTTGGGCAGGCTCCACCCGGCGGTGCCGACCCTGATTCGGTCATCCGGCGGCGGCAGCAAGCCGACCTGCGCGGTTTCGGCCGTATTCTCTCCCGGCACGACGCTACGGGTCCCGCCCCGCCGAACGGACGGACTGTCCCGGCCATACACGCGGTGCGCCACGTGGCCGCCCGTCCGCCCGGCCGACCGGCGGGGCCCATCCGTTCCTTTTCCGCACCGTCCAGGCGTATTTCGGATCGCCCTGCAACAGATCGAGGTGATCCGATAGCCGGTGCCGCTCCAGCCATCCCAGCGACGCTTCCAGTTCGGCGATGGTCATCTCCCCTCGGCTGCGGTTGCCCATGATCCGCTTCAGCACCGCATTGTAGCCGTGGTACAGCCCTGGCCCGCGCGGCGCCTGCATTGCCACCTCGTCCTCCACCGCCTGCATGGCCACCATCTCCCCCACACGCGCCCGCAGCCGGCGCTCGATCACCGATGGCGGGTCGATCAGCTCGGCCTGTGCCGCCTCATGCTCCGGCCGCATCATGGCCAGGTCCGGCCCGGGCTTCAGCAGTGCATAGCGCAGCGCCAGCGCGTTGCTTTCCAGCGGCGTGATCCCATGGTCCGCCGGCTCATCCTGGTCGGCCAACTGCTCCCGCAGCCATAACGGCAGGGAGCGTTGCTTCTTCGGCGTAGGCTTTTTCGCCAGCGTTCCCTGCTCGGTTTCCAGGCGCAGGCGGAAGCGGGCGAACAGCGGATCGTCGGGATGGAACACCAGCGCCCGCTGCGACGCATAGTCGCCGGCATGCGGATCGATCCTCGTCGCCCGCGCCACCATCTGCTCCAGCCATGGCCGACTGCGGATATGCGTCAGTGCTGCCACCACCGCGACCTCGGGCGCGTCCAGCCCCTCATACGCCATCGCCACCGTCACCAGCACGCTGGGTTCGGCATTCAGCCGGAAGCCGGCCAGCACCTGATGCGCATCTGCCTCGCTGGACGTCGCCAGCCGCACCGTGTCGGTTTGGCACCGGGGCACCCAGGCGCGGAGTCGGTCCAGATATTGCCGAGCGACCGTCTGGTCCGGCGCGACGACGAGAAGCTTGCCCAGCCCGCGCGCCGAGGCATCGGCGGGCAGTCCACGCACCCGCCGGCGCTGTGCGCGCAGCGCCCGGGTCGCGCGGAACGCCTGCTTCAGCAACTCGTCGGCAAAGCCGGTGCGCAGCGCGGTGAACAGGGCAGGGCGCGTCGTCTCGGTCGGCCAGTGATTGAACAGCCGGTGCGGGCCGCAGGCCAGACCATCCTCGTCCAGCCATTTCGCCTCGCCGTCCAGCGCACCGAACATCACCGGCAGCACCGCCCTGTCCGCCAGCGCCTGTGCTCTGCTGTACCCCACCACGGCCCAGCCAGGGGCGGCCAGATCCACCTCCCGCGTGCTGGCGCGCGGCCCCTTGCGATAGGGCAGCCACAGGATGCCACGACCGTCCGCCCGCTCCAGCGTGCCGGACAACAGTAGCCGCAACCTCGCCGTTTCCAGCAGCGGCATGATCGCTCGGCTCCAGCCCGAGGCTTCGTCATCCCGCGGTGCGACCACCGGGTCCGCCGTGTTTTCCGACAGCGCCGGCAGATGGTGGATTTCATCGACGACCAGCAGGTAGCGATGCGCGCGGAACGCGGCCAGATGCAGGGCCGGGGCGGCGGCGATCCCCTGGTACGTGGTGACATAGCCGTCCAGCCCACGGCACAGATCGCCGCTATTCTCCGCCGCACGTACCGTCAGTCCATGGCCCAGTGCGGCGCGCCAGCCGGGATCGGCAAAGGCTTCCTCGGCCTGCAGGCGCAGGCTGTCGCGTGGCACCACCCAGCAGACACGGTCGATGACCCCAGCGGCGATCAGCCGAACCGCGGCAATCACCGGCAGCAGGGACTTGCCCCCGCCGGGCGTGACCGCGGCCAGGATGTCGCCGACCTCATGGGCGTCACCGCCCGCGATGGCGTTGACGATCGCCGCGACCTGCGCCTGATGCCGCCGGAGGGAACGTGGAGGAGAGGACAGTCTGTCA
>DAICYU010000014.1:0-7524 GCA_027311485.1 Acetobacteraceae bacterium | reverse complement strand
CTTCGAATCATTGGAAATCAAAGAAAATAGTCTTTGATCTCAGAAGGTAAGTCTGGTTGTGCTGGAATGGCATAGATTTGCGACAAAAACCGCGGAAAACGCCGCGGCCTGTGGATAAATCGTCAGTCCGTGCCGGACCCGGATCGTATGTTTACGCTTTGATCACCCTGATTTGTCCATGCGTATGGGCCAGCATAGGGTCCCTGGATACAGAAACCCCGCCGGCGGATGTCCGCCGACGGGGCTGTTGAGGTCGTAAAAGCGCCGTTCTTATTGGAACGGGTAGTAACGCATGCTGAACAGCAGAACGTTCTCGTTGGCGGACGGACCCGCGATCGCGGCGCCCTTGCCGTTGCTGCCGGCGAAGGTGTTGCGGTTCAGGTATTCATACTGCAGGCCGGCCTGCATCGTACCCCACGGACCTTTGATGAAGCGCCACCACGCGCCGACCGTACCTTCCACGATGTTGTTCGTGTTGGCCGGGCAGGCGCCCAGTTCCAGCCCGCAGCCCGACAGGTTCAGAGATGGGCTGCCGTAGCCAAAGGCGCCGCTGTACTTCGCTGACACGCCTTCCGCGCCGCCATAGGCATAAATGTCAACCGACGGGGTCGGGTGGCCGACGAAGCCGCCCATCACCGAGTAGCCGGGCAGTGCCTCGACCGATCCGGTCGGCGAGAAGGTCACGTCGGGCAAAGTGGAGCTGCCGTAGCGGCCGACGCCCTTGCCGATAAGGCCGCTGACCTGGAAGTTCAGCTTGCCCGGAACGACCGGCAGGATCATGCCGGCGCCGATCCCCTCGCCGGTGGTGGCGTGGTTCGTCCC
Source organism: Acetobacteraceae bacterium (assembly GCA_027311485.1). Taxonomy (GTDB): domain Bacteria; phylum Pseudomonadota; class Alphaproteobacteria; order Acetobacterales; family Acetobacteraceae; genus Rhodopila. The sequence continues at coordinate 6,702 of DAICYU010000014.1, read as the reverse complement.
GGTGTAGGTCGGCGCACCATACGACACGCGGCCGTTCATGAACCGCAGCAGACCATACAGTTCGTAGTGGCCGAAGCCCGGGTCCGCCGCCACCTTGGCGATCAGGTCAGGCGCGTAGTTGTCGCTGTAGGCCTGGATGCTGTTGACGTTCGGGCCGCCGCACGCTGCGTATTCCGGAATGCCGCCGCCAGGAAATCCCGGAGCCGCGGCACCGGTGAAGCAGTTCGGGCCTGCCGGGTTGCCGAAGATCGTCTGCGGCGATTCAACCGAGAAGCCGAACCAGTATTTCTGGTCGATATCCTTCACGATGCGGACTTCGGCCTGGCGCGCCCAGTTAAAGCCGACGACGTACTGTGCGTCGATCGTCAGCGGAACGTTTTCCTGCCGCGGCAGCAGTCCCTTGCTGTACATCGTCGCCAGCGTCCAACCCTGGCCGCCTTCGACATGCAGGCCAAGGTGGCTGTTGTCATACTCACCGAAGAACTGGCGCAAACGCAGCGTGTAGCTGTTGCTCTGGTTGGAGTTGGAGGACGAACCGGCGCTCAGGAAGTCCGTTTCCAGGTAGCTGGACAGGTGAGTGTAGGAGTTCGGATCGGCCTGCGCCAACAGCGAGAACCGGCTCTGCTGCGCCGTCGTGCGGAATTCCGGAACGTGGTAATTCGGATTGTTCGGCAGCGGAATGCCGCCGAAGCTGGTGTCGATGCTGGCCGCTTCGTTGCGGGAGCGATAGAGGCCTTCCATCGCCGCGAAGCCGCCCAGTGTCACGGTCACCTGACCGACCCGGAACGAACCCTGCGGCAGCTTCGGCTCGGTTGACACTGGTGTCGCCGGCGGTGGCGGAGCTGCGGCAACCTGAGCGGCGGTCTGGGTGGCCTGCGTGTGCGCCGCGGCAGCCTGTTCCTGCGCCGCTTTCGCCTGAGCCTGCGCCTGCTTCAGCGCGCGGTCGCGGGATGCGGATTCGGCCTTCATCCGGGTCAGTTCGTCCTGCAGGGATTTGATCTGCCGTTCGATCGAATCCATCTGCGGCGCGGTCTGGGCGGCGGCTGGCTGCACAGCCATGACGCTGCCGAGCGCGGTCGCGCACAGCAGCGATATTTTGACGGCATCGAGTCTTTTCATGGGATTCCTAGAGCGGACGGAACAAAGAAAAACAGTTCACTTACGCAGTGAAGCGCGCGAAATCTCGCAGAAGGTCCGCAGGGCAACGACGTCGCATCGGTTACAAAGAAGTGAAGAAAATATGTCAGTCTGGTATGATTCCGGCGGGATATCGTGGAAAATAATCAAAGGTATAAATAATGACGCAATATCCCAACGCAAAAACAACAGCTTACGGAAATTCGTAATCTGATTACGTTTTAAGTTGACACGACTCTGGTGCTCTGGCGTCGCCAGCAGGCGCCGCAAGCTACTCAGATGAAAGCCAATTTAATTGACAGTCGCGCACCAGGCTATCGGCGCGCTGTCCTTGTCTGTCCTTACAACGCTGCACAACAGTCCTGTGCGGACCGGCCCGCATCCTTCATCGGCCCGGTTCACGATTTCGGTATATCCCATGCCGGAATCGCGCGTCGCGGGGAGGTGGATTACCCGGTATGGTTGCAGCTGCACCTATCGCGCGCGTGCTGACGGCGTGACGGCCGCGTGATGCCGGGCTACATCGCTGGGATGCGAGCCCCAACGCGCCAACCGAAACCCGTCCCGATCGGCCGCGCCGAATTCGGTCTCGCCAAGCTCGGCGCATCCCGATTCGACTTTCGTGACCCGTATCATCTGGCGGTCAGCCTGTCCTGGCCGGGCTTCGCGTTCGCCATGCTCGCAAGCTGGATCATTCTGAATCTCGGCTTTGCCGGCCTGTATGCCGTCAGCCCCGGTGCCATCGCGAACGCGCGGCCCGGCTCGTTCGCCGATGTATTCTTCTTCAGCATCGAGACTCTGGCCACCGTCGGCTACGGGGTGATGGCGCCTGCGACGTTGTATGGTCACATTATATCGGCACTGGAAACGATGGCGGGTCTGGCCTTCACCGCCATCGTCACCGGGTTGCTGTTTGTCCGGTTTTCCCGCCCGAAGGCGAAGATCGCTTATGCCGCCGACGCCGTCGTGACGTCACACAACGGTCATCCGACCTTGATGCTCCGGCTGGCGAACGCGCGCACGACGCTGATGAGCGGGGCCAGCGCCCGCCTGTTCGTCATGCTGGCAGACCGGACTGTTGAGGGAACATTCTACCGGCGCATCCATGAGCTGCCGTTGGTGCAATCCCACCAGCCGCTGTTCGTCATGCCGTGGACGCTGATGCATGTCATCGATCCGCTCAGCCCTTTGCACGGTCATGATGCGGCGTCCCTGACGCGCGATCAGGCGCGCCTGTTCCTGACCATCGAGACCTGGGACCATGTCCTGGCGGCGATGGTGTTCGATCTGCGGGACTATGCCGCCGAGCGGATCCGTTTCGGCATGCGGTTCGCAAATACGGTCAGCGTGGATGGCGGCGGCCGAGCGACCGCTGACCTGGCGCGGATGAGCCTGTTGCTGCCTGAGGAGGATGCCCCGGGGACGATATCCCGGAATGATACCATAGGATGATCGCTGGTTGCCGGTTGTGACATAGCGGCAACAGCACAATTTCGCGGTCGTTCCCGTTGACATAAGTCAACAAAATTTCTTTTTGACAATGTTTCGGTGTCTCCGGCCGGTGCGGGACCGGCCATTGATGGCGACTCTCCGCAAGGGGAGGCGTGAGGAGACACAATGAAAAAGACTTTTTTTGCTGCAACTTTGCTGGGCGGCATGGCCTGCGGTTTCACCGCCTCGGCCCAGGGCCTGGTTGACATGAATCAGCCTTTGGTCGGTAAGGAAGCCGGCACGTTCATGATCCGCGCCCGCGCGATCGGTGTTATCCCGGAAGACAGCTCAAGCAGCGTCAGCATGATTGGCGGGCATGTCAGTGCAACCGCGCAGGCGGCGCCGGAACTGGATTTCTCCTACTTCCTGACCGACCATATCGCCTTTGAACTGATCGCCGCGAGCACCCGTCACGACATCAAGGCGACCGGCACGGCGCTGGGCAATGTCGATGTCGGCAGCGTCTGGGCGTTGCCGCCGACGTTGACGGTGCAGTACCATTTCATGCCGCATTCGGCGTTCAGCCCGTATCTCGGCGCCGGCATCAACGTCACGTTCTGGTATGGTGCTAGCCCGGCGCTGCCGACGGTGACTCACTTCTCGGTCGGCAACAATGTCGGCGCCGCGTTGCAGGCTGGTTTCGACTATAACGTGACCGGGCACTGGTTTCTGAACGTCGACGTGAAGCAGCTTTTCCTGAACGCGGACGCGCATGTCGATGCGCTGAACACGGTGACGCTGAAGGCGCACGATGCGCTGAACCCGTTGGTGGTCGGCGCCGGTATCGGCTACCGCTTCTGACCGATGCGATGACGGGGGACCGCCGGTTCCCCGCCATCGCCGCCAGTCCACCAGATTGCGTGGGAAAGCGGCCGCTTTTCAGGTCAGGCCGCGCCAGGCCAAGCCCAGCAGCAGCATGGCATTCACCGCCATCACCGCCGGCGCGACGGCAGCGACGCCCTTGTTCCACCGTCGCCCCGCCGCATGCCCGGCGATGCCGATCATCGCCAGCACCGGCACGGTGCCCAGCCCGAACAGCACCATCGCCGCCGCCCCCATCAGCGGATCCGCCCACACCGCCGCGGAGGCGAGCGCCGCATACAGGAAGCCGCAAGGCAGGAAACCCAAAGAAAGTCCTAACAGGAACTCCCCAGGCGCCGTTCCGCGCACGACCCGGCCGGCATAGCGGCCAATCAACTGGCCGAATTGGCGCGGCGCGCGATCCAGCCGCAGGTCAAGCCGCATCAGCCGCCCGGCGGCATGCGCCAGGAACAACACCGCCGCCAGCACCAGCAGCGCGGTGGAAAGCTGCCTGATCCAGCCGGAGTGCCGGAACACCGCGGCCGAACCACCGGCGAGCGCACCCAGCATCCCGTATGTCGTCAGGCGGCCCAGGTGATACGGCAGCAGCAGCCCACTTCGAATCCGACGCGATTCGCACATCGCCCCGGCCGGCATGCGCGCCATCCGGTCGGACACCTGCCCCAGCACGAACACGCCGCACATCGGGCCACAATGCATGACGCTGCCCGCCGCCCCGGCCAGGAACAGCCCAGCCAGCAGCCCGCCCTGCATCACCGTTTCGGCGGAGCATAAACCGCCGATCCAATCGAGACTTCCGATCATCGCCGATGGGTCGCAGGACCTCGCTTTCAAGGCATTGATGTGAATCAATGTTAATCAAGTTGCCCGGCGTCAGGTTCCGTTCCGTACCAGAGAGGTGCATATGGAAAACAACCTGAGCAACCTGATTGTCGGGCTGATGATGGCAGTATTCGGCCTCATTGGCCTGTTTCTGGTGGCCGGGGCAGCGGACGACGAAATGTATATCTTCGGCCTCGCTCTGACCGCCTTTGCCGTTCTTTTCGACTTCGGCCTGATCAAACATCACTACGATGAACGTGACCGGATCCGGGCCGCGGCGCGGGAGCACGGTCATGTCTGACCTCACCATGGCCGTCAGGCCGGTCGTCTACAACGATGCGGTGGTGAAGAAATTCGTCATCGCATCCATGTTCTGGGGCATCGTCGCCTTCCTGGTCGGTGTTTACATCGCCGCGGAACTGGCCTGGCCCTCACTTAATCTCGGGCTCTCGTTCATCAATTTCGGACGGCTACGCCCGGTACATACGTCTGCCGCGATCTTTGCCTTCGGCGGTTCGGCCCTGATCGGCACGTCGTTCTACGTCGTCCAGCGGACCTGCCGCGCACGGCTGTTCGGCGGTGAGGCCCTGGCGAATTTCGTGTTCTGGGGATACCAGTTCTTCATCGTTATGGCGGCGCTGAGCTACGTCATCGGCTTCAGCCAGAGCCGTGAATATGCGGAACCGGAATGGCACCTCGATCTTTGGCTGACCGTGGTGTGGGTGTCCTATCTGCTGATCTTCATGGGCACGCTGCTGAAGCGGTCTGAGCCGCATATCTACGTGGCGAACTGGTTCTACCTGGCGTTCATCATCACCATCGCCATGTTGCACATCGTCAACAACCTGGCGCTGCCGATCTCAATGTACTCAGCCAAGAGCTACTCGCTGTTCTCCGGCGTGCAGGATGCGCTGGTGCAGTGGTGGTACGGCCACAACGCGGTGGGCTTCTTCCTGACCGCGGGCTTCCTGGGCATGATGTACTACTTCATCCCCAAAGCGGCGGGGCGGCCGGTGTATTCCTACCGCCTGTCGATCGTGCACTTCTGGACGCTGATCTTCCTGTACATCTGGGCCGGCCCGCACCACCTGCACTGGACCGCGCTGCCGGACTGGACACAGACGCTGGGCATGGCGTTCTCCATTATGCTGTGGATGCCGTCCTGGGGCGGCATGATCAACGGCATCATGACGCTGTCGGGTGCCTGGCACAAGCTGCGCGACGATCCCATCCTGCGTTTCCTGATCGTGTCCCTGTCGTTCTACGGCATGTCCACCTTCGAAGGCCCGGTCATGTCGGTGCGGGAAGTCAACGCGCTGTCCCACTATACCGACTGGACGATCGGCCACGTGCATTCCGGCGCGCTGGGGTGGGTGGCGTTCATCACCTTCGGCGCGATGTACTACCTGGTGCCGGTGCTGTGGGGCCGCAAGGGACTTTACTCGGTCCGTCTGGTTGCCTGGCACTACTGGGTCGCCACCCTGGGCATCGTCCTCTACATCGTTTCGATGTGGGTGGCCGGCATCATGGAAGGCCTGATGTGGCGCGCCTACGACAAGTTCGGCTTCCTGCAGTACAGCTTCGTCGAATCGGTCGTCGCCATCCATCCGTTCTTCATCATCCGCATGCTGGGCGGCGTCTGCTTCCTCGCTGGCGGGCTGATCATGGTCTACAACCTGATCCGTACCGTCACCAGCGAAACGACCGAGGCGCCACGCGAAGCCCTGGCCATCCCCGCCGTGTCCCCCACCCTTGGCGTGGCAGGAGCCTGAGCCATGATGATACGCCACGAGTTCTTCGAAAAGAACGCCATCTTCCTGCTGCTTGGCGCCCTGCTGACGGTCGCCATCGGCGGCCTGGTGGAAATCGTACCCCTGTTCACAATCGAAACGACGGTGGAGCATGTGCAGGGCATGCGGCCCTACTCGCCGCTGGAACTGCGGGGCCGCGACATCTACGTGCGGGAAGGCTGCTACCTGTGCCACAGCCAGCAGATCCGCGCCCTGCGCGATGAGGTCGAGCGTTACGGTCACTACTCGATCGCGGCCGAGAGCATGTATGACCATCCGTTCCAATGGGGCTCGAAACGCATCGGCCCCGACCTCGCCCGCGTCGGCGGCAAGTATTCCAGCGACTGGCACTATGCCCACCTGAAGAACCCGCAGGAAATGGTGCCGGAATCGCTGATGCCGCACTATGCCTGGCTGAAACGCCGCTGGACATGTCGGATATTCAGGAACGGATGCGCACACTGCGCGCGGTCGGCGTGCCCTACACCGACGATGAAATCGCCAACGCCAAGGCCGACATGCTGGCCCAGGCCGACCCGAACGCCGACACCGCCCAATTGCTGAAGCGCTATCCGAAGGCCGTCACGGTGCCCGGCAACGCCCAGCAGGTCACCGAAATGGACGCCCTCGTCGCCTACCT
>DAICYU010000149.1 GCA_027311485.1 Acetobacteraceae bacterium | reverse complement strand
GGCGACCTTACGCAATTGCATGAGTGGGGGCTAGGCGGGCGCCGCTTTGGCACTTTCGTGACCTGGTTCCTACTGGGCGGAGACCTTTACACGGCCTACACGTTCGTTGCCGTTCCTGCACTTATCTATGGCGCCGGAGCCTTGGGGTTCTTCGCGATCCCCTACACGATCCTGATCTATCCCTTGCTGTACCTGATTTTCCCGCGGTTATGGCAAGTTGCGCATAAATACGGATACGTCACGTCATCAGATGTCGTGATGGGGCGCTACGGCAACCGCTGGTTGGCCCTGGCTGTCGGGATCACGGGCCTGGTCGCCACAATGCCATACATCGCACTGCAGCTTGTTGGCATGCAGGTGGTAATTGGCGCCATGGGCGTCGGCGGCTCTGGCCTCACGGGTGACGTGCCGTTGATCATAGCCTTCATCATTCTCGCTGCGTTCACCTACACCTCCGGTCTGCGGGCGCCGGCTATGATCGCGGTTGTGAAGGACTTGCTGATCTATTTGGTTGTCATTGCCGTCACGATCGCCGTGCCGCTCAAGTTAGGCGGGTTCGGCCCGATCTTCAGCGCGATCCCCGCGGCGAAGCTTACACTGGCAGCCCCGGCCGCCAGCACCTACGGCAGCTACAGCATCTATGCCACGCTGGCCCTCGGCTCGGCTTTCGCGCTTTTCCTGTACCCACATTCGCTGACAGCCATCCTGAGCAGTTCCAGCCCAGGCGCGATCCGCCGCAATGCAGCCCTGTTGCCCGCCTACTCGCTGGTCCTGGGGTTGTTGGCCTTACTCGGCTTCATGGCGATCGCAGTGCATGTGAACAGCAATCCAGCATTCGCGGATGGTTTCAAGCAATACGGTAATAATTTTTCGGTACCGGCGTTAATTCTCTCGGTCTTTCCCGACTGGTTTGCCGGTTTGGCGTTCGCGGCCATCGCGATCGGCGCGTTAGTGCCGTCCGCGATCATGTCGATCGCCTGCGCGAATATCGTCAGCCGCAATATCTATCGGGATTTCATCCGGCCTGACGCGACGAGCGCCCAGGAGTCCGCGGTCGCCAAGATCGCGTCTCTGGTGGTGAAGTTCGGCGCGTTGCTGTTCATTATCTTCGTGCCCGTGCCGTACGCTCTGCAGTTTCAGCTACTGGGCGGCCTTTGGATGATTCAGGTCGTCCCGGCAGTCATCCTCGGCCTGTATCTGCGCTTTCTGAATGGCTGGGCATTGCTGGCCGGCTGGGCTGTGGGCACTGGCCTGGGCACGTGGATGGCGTCAACGACCGGCTTCAAGGCGGCCGTATTTACAATTTCATTCGCCGGCATGAGCTTCCCTGGCTACATCGCCCTGTACGCGCTCGCCGCCAACATTGTTGTAGCGGTCCTCATGTCAGCTCTGCTTCGTCCGTTCGGATCGCCAGCCACTGCGTTCGGCAACGACTGACGCCGCCGCCGATCAGGCTGCCGGTTGCTGTATCACCTTCGGTCCCGCCTCTCGCTCGCTGGCCGAACGGGGTGGCGGTGCCGGCAAGGCGATGGTTTGTACTGGGTTGAACACGCGAATTCCTAATGCCTGGAACCGCTGCTTCATCCGCCGATTGAACTCGCGCTGAACCGCCCACCGACCAGAATCGGTGCATACGATTTGGCCGACGATCGTCGCGGACGCGCCGTCCACCTTGTCCACGCCCCAAAGCTGCAGGTCGCTGAGCATCTTCGCCGAAAGCTCCGGGTCCGCGCGCATTTCTGCGACAACTCCCGCGAGTTCGCGGGCAGCCCGGTCCGTGTCCTCCTCGAAGGCGATCGTCACACTGACTGCCGCGTTGCCCAGGCCTCTGTTGACATTGGTGACGCTCGTCACGGCGCTGAACGGTATGATGTGAACAGATCCGTCGCCGGCGCGCAGGCGGATGGTGCGAACCGATAGGTTCTCAACTGTACCGGACAGGCCAGATACGGTTACCCAGTCCCCCACCTGCATGGCATTTTCCAGCAACAGGAAGATGCCGGTGATGAGGTCTTGTACCAGCTTCTGGGAGCCGAAGCCGATCGCAACGCCGACGATGCCGGCACCAGCCAATAATGGTGCGACGTTGATGCCGATCTCGCTCAGGATCATGAGGCCGGCAACAACTGTAATCGTGATCATCAGGGTTGTACGCAGCAGCGGCAAAAGCGTCCGCAGCCGGGCGGATCGGGCCATCTGGGCTTCACGTTGCAGGCGGTTCAGGTGTTGCTGAAACCCACCATTCACCACTTCCCAGACCGTGAACGCGAATACGATGGTGGCTGTCAACGTCCCGATAGCGGACAGGAGCCGAAGCCCGAGAGCACTGCTGACGAGCCATAGGAAGGTGTTCAGCCCGTAGAGTTGCAGCAGACCCAGGGCACACAGCACGTAAATCAGTATGCGGAACGCCGTGCTGACCAGCGGGTGATACGCGCGTAAGCGTTCCTGGATACCCGGCGGCATGCCCGCGGAGTCCGGCGCTGGCTTCATGGTTCGATCGACTACACCCAGCAATAGCAGCAGCACGAGCCGAGCGCCGATCAGCACAAGCGCGGTCAGCACGAAATAATGCAGCATGGCTGCATAGCCGTGCGGTACCTCCACCGCCCAGATCAGCCAGCCGGCAACCAGGAAGAACAACGCGACCCAATGCCAGATGCGCGCGAATGCGTTGCGGAGACGCGCCGTGAATTCAATGTCGCCATCCTGCGCGCGCAGCCACCGTCTGACGGCGCGCCGGTTGCGCAGGACGATGACGATCAGGCACACATGGACAATAAGACCGATCGTCTTCTGCAGCGCATCGTGGGCGATCGACGAAAGGCCCAGGAGAAGTCCGACTTCGCCTGTTGCGTAGCCGACGACGACAATTAGGACCAGGCGGCGTGTCCATTGCATGAGATAAGCCGCGGTCTTGTCGCGAATATGGAACAGACGCAGTCGCGATGCACTCGGCGACAGCAGCATCCGCGCGATACACAGCAGCGCGGCGCAGGCGGCATACGAATCAATGACTGCCAGGATGATCAGCCGGCTGACTGTTTGTCCCCCCAGGTTTGACGCTGCCAGCATATGTCCTGCCAGCGCGATCCCGAGCACTGGCACCAGTTCCAGTGCGAGTCGGGCCAGGACAAGCGGGACCCGTCGCAACAGCGTCCATGCCGATGGACGTGGACGCACCTGAGGTGGTGGCTCGGTCTCCCCATCCTCCGCTCGTGCAACCGCGTCTTCTTCATCGGCCGCGTCCGGTACAGGCTGTGGCTCTGGTTCGCTGTGGCGGTTCCCGGCACCGGATGTCTCCACGGCGTGGATCGGGCCGCGCATCAACCGTTGCAGCCCCCATTGCGCGGCGACGGCGCAGGCGACGATGATTGTCACACGCCAGCTTACGTCGACCAGCAGATTCCGGGCGATCGGGTTGGTCGCCATGACGACTGCCCACCCATACAACAATGGGAGGCTTTGCACGGTATCCAGCGCTTTCATCGCCTTGTTGCCGACCCGATTGACGAACTCCGACGCCGACAACAGCACTTCCGCGCCAAGGCTGTCTGGCGCCAGAGGGATCGATACGCCCTCCACGGAGGTTGTCGTGGGCGGAGTCGCTGCCGGCGCTGCGGCGGCAGGTGCTGTCGTCCCGGCCGGTTGTGCCTTGACGATGGCATTCAGCGTCGCCGCGAACGCGGCCCGCTTCGCTGGGTCATTCAACATTTCCAGCGCCGCGCGGGCCTGATCCGGCGAAATCGCGGACGGCGGTGGTGGTGGCGGTGTGGCGGGTTTCTGCGCGTATGCAGCAGACGTCACAAGACCTGGAAAAGCCACGCAGAGGAGGATAAGCAGAACGCGTATCATGGCCCGGTACGATCACACCTGCCGTGTGCCGGTCAACGTAATTCCGGACGTTACAGCAAATATCGTCTGTCTGGATATCTCCACAATCGCGTCAGAAAGCCCACTTACCTGCCATGCGCACCGCCATGATCATCCTGATTGCCATCCTCATGCTTGCCACGCTTGGGGTACTCCTGGCTGGCCTGGTTCAGATGGTGCGGGAACCGAATGGCCGACGATCCAACAAGCTCATGCAATGGCGGGTGTTGCTCCAGGGTACGGCAATTCTGTTGTTCGTTATCATGATGACCCTGCTGCGATCCTGACGGGCGACTGCGCCGGCTGGGTTTGACACCGGCAAACCCGGTTTATATGGTCCGCGGCCTCTATTGCGGGTGCGAACAGGCGGTGCGGCTGCGCACCGCGGTTGCGGCACCGAAGGGCCGGCAGAGCGTATGGGTCTGTGTCCAGTTAACGTCCTCAGGAAGCGGTATCACTCCCCATGAAGATTATCGTCCCCGTCAAACGGGTGGTTGACTACAACGTAAAGGTCCGCGTGAAGGCCGACGGCTCCGGCATTGAGACGGCCGGCGTGAAAATGTCGATGAACCCGTTCGACGAGATCGCGGTGGAGGAAGCGGTACGCCTTAAGGAAAAAGGCGTGGCCACCGAAATCATCGCGGTATCCCTGGGCGTCGCGCAATGCGCCGAGACGATTCGGACTGCGCTGGCCATGGGCGCCGACCGGGGAATCCTGGTGGAGACCGATGCCGACCTGCAACCGCTGGCCGTCGCCAAGCTGCTGAAGGCGATCGCGGACACCGAACAGCCGAGCCTGATCATCCTGGGCAAGCAGGCAATCGATGACGACATGAGCGCGACGGGGCAGATGCTCGCCGCCCTCCTGGGCTGGTCTCAGGGCACCTTCGCCAGCAAGGTTGCGATTGAGGGTAACACCGCCACCGTGACACGCGAAGTCGATGGCGGCCTGGAAACGGTCGCGCTGACCCTTCCGGCGATCATCACGACGGATTTGCGCCTAAATGAGCCGCGCTATGCGTCGCTGCCGAACATCATGAAGGCGCGCAAGAAGCCTATCGCCAATATGAAGCCAGCCGATTTGGGTGTTGACGTGACACCCCGCCTGACGGTGCTGAAGGTGAGTGAGCCGCCTAAGCGCAAGGCCGGTCAGAAGGTCGGCTCGGTAGCCGAACTCGTGAGCAAGCTGAAGACGGAAGCGAAGGTGATCTGACGATGACGAGCCTGGTTCTCCTCGAATTCGACGATTCGGGCATCAAGCAGCCATCGCGGAGCGCCGTTGCGGCCGCGCAGGCATTGGGCGAGGTGCACGCCCTGGTCGCGGGCGTAAATCTGGACGCCGCCACCGCTGCTGCGGCGAAGCTTCCCGGCGTGGCAAAGGTTCTGGTTGCCGATAGCCCGGCGCTCGACCACCTGCTGGCCGAGCCGACGGCGGCTTTGCTGGTCAATCTAGCCGCCAGTTACACGCATGTGCTGGCCGCCACGACCGCGGTTGGCAAGAATGTATTGCCACGTGTCGCTGCATTGCTGGACGTGCAGCCGATCAGCGACATCGCTGCGGTGGTGGATGCAGATACATTCGTTCGACCGATCTACGCGGGCAATGGCATGGCGACGGTGAAGTCCTCCGACGCCAAGAAGGTCATCACGGTGCGGGCCGCCAGCTTCGATCCGGTCGCACCCGAGGGCGGCAGCGCTACGACCGAGGCCATTTCGGTCGGCGACCTGCCCGGGCTGACAAAGTTTGTATCGGCTGAACTGTCGAAGAGTGAGCGGCCGGAGCTGACCGCCGCACGCGTGGTGATCTCCGGCGGGCGCGGCATGCAGAACGGTGAAAACTTCAAGCTTATCGAGCCGATTGCGGATAAGCTGGGTGCAGCCGTCGGTGCTTCACGCGCCGCGGTGGATGCCGGCTTCGTGCCCAATGAATACCAGGTTGGCCAGACCGGGAAGATTGTCGCCCCCGACCTCTATGTCGCAGTCGGCATCTCGGGCGCCATTCAACATCTTGCCGGGATGAAGGACAGCAAGGTAATCGTCGCCATTAATAAGGACGAGGAAGCGCCCATCTTCCAGGTCGCCGATTATGGCCTGGTGGCTGACCTCTTTAATGCGCTGCCCGAGTTGGCGGCCGAACTGGAGCGCTCCTGAATGAACGTTGACCTCAAGCCTGCTGCTGGCATGGTGATCGAACCGCCGGAAATCCGGTCCGTCGGCGTGATCGGAGCCGGACAAATGGGCAATGGCATTGCCCATGTCTGCGCCTTGGCAGGCTTGCCGGTCACGATTGTCGACATCAAGGAAGACGCGCTCAGCAAGGCGATGGCGACCATGGCGCGCAACATGGATCGCCAGGTTAAGCGAAGCCTCGTCAGCTCGGATGATCGCGACGAAGCCCTGATGCGGGTCAAAACCTCGACCGATTATGCCGTGCTGAACAATGCCGACCTGGTGATCGAGGCAGCCACCGAAAAGGAAGACGTCAAGCGGCAGATCTACAAGGTATTGACGCCGAACCTGAAACCGTCCTGTCTGCTCGCGTCCAACACATCGTCAATCTCGATTACCCGGTTGGGTGCGGCGACCGACCGGCCGGAAAAGTTCATCGGCATGCACTTCATGAACCCGGTGCCGGTCATGAAGTTGGTGGAAATCATTCGCGGCATTGCCACGGATGAGCCGACATTCCAGGCGGTAAAGGCTTTAGCGGAAAAGCTCGGCAAGGTTTCAGCGGTTTCCGAGGATTTTCCCGCGTTCATCGTCAACCGGATTCTGGTGCCGATGATCAATGAGGCAGTTTATGCCTTATACGAAGGGGTTGGGTCGGTTTCCGCGATCGACACGTCAATGAAGCTGGGCGCCAATCACCCGATGGGGCCGTTGGAACTGGCCGATTTCATCGGGCTGGATACCTGTTTGTCGATCATGCAGGTTTTGTATGAAGGGCTGTCCGACAGCAAGTACCGGCCCTGCCCACTATTGGTGAAGTATGTTGAGGCTGGATGGTATGGCCGGAAAACCGGTCGTGGCTTCTACGATTACAGCCAGACCCCGCCCCGCCCAACGCGATAGAGCACCACCGCTGGGCCGCCTTACTGGCAGGCGTCCCTGACATTGCTGTCAGACCGCGTGGCTTATAGAGTCTGAGTGGATCGCAAAGACCCACTCAAATTCTATTTTTCACTCCCTTTGTGGCGACGTTCGTCGTCCATCCCGCCGGCCCGAATCCGAAATCCTCTTATTTTGCCGATACCGTAACAGGCCGCGGCAGATTGAAATGGTATCCTCCGGGATTGGCCTTCCACACGGTCGGCTGACGCTCTCCCGCATTGCTCGTCGCGCGACATAGAATTTGAAATGTCCCAACCCCAATCCAGCCTGTGTGCAGGCTGAAACGGCGAAAGGCATAAGGGCCAAGCGGCTGATCCAGAAGCGCGTCCCACCAGGTTTTACCGTTGTCCAGGGACACCTCCACCCTGCTTATGCCTGAGCCGCCGTCCCATGCGACCCCGCGCACGACAAACCCAGACCGGTCGAGTTCCTGGCCCTCCAGAGGATCGGCGATCATGGAGCCGACAACCAGATCGGTGATCGGCACGGTCGACTCAGTCGCCTGCGACGCGAACGAGGAGCGAACCGGGTATAATCCTGCTGGGAGCCGATACGCACGCCGCATCCAGAAACTATCCAATGGTTGCGTGCGAACATCGATCGAGACCAGATGCTTCATCCAATACGTCGCTGCCCAGCCGGGAACGATCAGCCTGGCTGGCAAGCCGTTCAGCCTTGGCAGCGGCGCACCGTTCATCGCGATCGCAACGATCGTTTTGGCATCCATCGCCTTCTCGATCGGGATACTCTTCTTGTACCGTGGCGTCGCCGGAAGGATCGGGCTATCGGCGCCATCGAACGCCACCTCCACCGTTCCAGCTTTGACGTTCGCGCGCTTGAGCACGTCGCGCAAAGCCGGTCCCCGCCATAACGCACAGCCCACCGCGCCGTCGGGCCACTGGACGCCTGGAACATGGGGATTGATCAGGCCGCGTCGGTTGCCGGCGCATTGACAAACGACCATCACCTCCGCCTGCGGCATATCGAGCAGGTCAGCCAAAGTCAGGCGAACCGGCGTGGCGACGCCATCTCCAGCGACCGAAAGAGTCCAGTCGAGAAAGTTGATGCCCTCTGAGACCGCGACAAGATGATAGCGAACGAAAAACCGGTCCCGAGGGGTAACGGCTTCAGTGAAGACCTCCGGCGGCGTTGCATAGTTTGGCGGCCGATCAGACAACCGGATCAGTCGCCCCTTGTCGGGAAGGCTGCTGAACCGCGCGATATCGAGCGTGCCATCCGGCAACCCGCGCGGCAGGCGTGTGCTTTCAGCGGCTGCAGCGGGGCCAGCCAGAAGTGCCGCGCCG
>DAICYU010000148.1 GCA_027311485.1 Acetobacteraceae bacterium | reverse complement strand
ACCCAGATACTGCGGTACGCGACGCCGTCGATTTTCATCGTGCCGAAACCCTCTGATGCAGCACGCAGACCAAGGTAAAGAGGCGCCGGGCGGTGTCGAAGTCGATATCGATCTTGCCGGCGAGGCGTTGGGTCATGAGTTCAGCGCCTTCGTTGTGCAAGCCCCGACGGCCCATGTCGATGGCCTGGATGCGAGCCTCCCGCCCCTCCTGCACCGCCAGGATATGGCTGTCCACCAACATCTGGTAGTCTTTTACCAGGCGGCGAAACGGGCCAAGCGCAAGGCCGATGATGGTCAGCGGAACGCCCTGGACATCGCGGATGTCGAACAGCAGCCGCCCTTCCTGGATCGACAGATGCAGCGCATAGGGGCCGGCCTGATCGGTGCCGATCAGTGGCTGGAAGTGGTTGGCCGCCGCGAGGTCGGCAACCGCCTGCTCACGGTCCGCTTCGATGAACGGCGACAGGTTGGATGGCCCATCGCCGTCCAGGACTACACGATCCAGGCGAGATAAGCCGAGGCCAAGTCCGTTCATAGTTCGGTTGGGTCGGCTTTGAGCATGTTCAGCGTGAGCATCAGGCCGACCGTGCCGCCCTTGATCGGGCGGATCAGCCCAATGCTGACCAGCAGGGTCAGCGGGATGAAGATCGCCGACATCAGCCACAACGGCGGGGCCTCTATCCGGTCAGCCAGAACCAGCAGTGGGATGATGATGTGGCCGGTCAGCAGGATGGTGAAATAGGGCGGGGCATCGTCGGCCGGAGCCATCCCCAGGGGCGCGGCACAGTTCTGGCACGCGGACACAACCTTGAGGAAGCCATTGAATAGATGCGCCTTGCCGCACGCCGGGCAGCGGCCCATAAATCCACGGCCAATCGCCGTGGTCAGTGGCGGCTGGGGCCAAGGCGTCGGTGTGACGGACCGGTTGGGTCGCCAGCTTTGAATGGTCATGATCGCGTCCTTCCGGTCGTGCGCATCGCGCCCGCGATGTCACGCAATTGGCGCAAGATAGGGCGTGCTGCGCCGCAATACCATATCGGTTAGCATGGCCCCGGACACCAGGGTGGAGCTCCGCGCGCATGACACGTATTCTGGTCATCAACCCAAACTCGTCGGACGCCTGTTCGGCGGGCATTTCGGCTGCTGTGGCGCCGCTACGGTTCTCCGGCGGGCCGGCACTCGATGTCGTCACCCTGGCCGAGGGACCGCCAGCCATCTACTCCTGGCGGGACTGGCATTCGGTGGTGGAGCCGATGTGCCGGCTGGTGCAACGCGAGGCGGCGGATGCCTATGTGATCGCCTGCGCCTCCGATCCTGGGATCGAGGCGGTGCGGTCAGCGACGGACCGGCCGGTGTTTGGCATCTTCCGTTCGGCGGTGGCCGCGGCGGTGGCCCGCGCTGAACGCTTCGGGGTGATCGCCCTTGTCGATTCCTCCAAGGCCAGGCACCGCGCCGCGCTGCGGGCAATGGGGCTGGAGGATCGGCTGGCAGCGGAAATCCCGTTGAACGTGACGATGGACACGCTGCTGGACCCTGTGGCGGCGCGCCAGGCGCTAATTATGGCGGGCGTGGCGTTACGCCAGGCGGGGGCCGAGACGGTGATTCTGGGATGCACCGGCATGGCGCATCACCGGGTTGCCGTGCAGGCCGAGGTCGGGCTGCCGGTGATCGAGCCGGCGCAGGCGGCGGCGGCCTTGGCAATGGCGGCAGTGGCAAGTTCGGCGATGTAAAACCGCGACCATGTGAAAGGCGCGGCTTTGGCACACGCGAACCGGGCGGCGGGCAAGGCAGCCCGCGCGCCTCGTTGGTGATACCGGCGGCAGGCCGGGATCAGGCGACCTTTACGTCCTTCCAGAAGCCGAAGCGACCGCCGACGGCCTGCATCTTCGGCTGCGGCTTCTCGTAGCACCAGGCGTTGCGGGGATGACGTTCACCGTCGATCACCACGTCGTAGAACTGCACGCCGTGCGGACAGGCGCGATCGGAGTCGGTCTTCGGCGCCTTCTCCAGCCAGTCCAGATGCGTCGCGGATGCGGGGAAATAGTGGTAGCCGCCGTTTTCAATGACGTCGGCGCTGTCGGCGATAATCTGGTCGTTCAGGATTGCTTTCATCTGCCAGTCCCTCCTGCCTGCCAGATAGGGATGATCCGGCGTTCTGCCTACGGTCGGGACCAGCGAAGGAACGTCATCGACGCATAGGCGCCGATCCAGGAGCCGATGGCGGCGAAGGCGACATAGGCCCAGTTCTGCGTGTAGCTGATGATGGCGAAGGAGGAGAGCAGGTACCAGGTGCTGCTCCAGCTTGCGGCGGCGATGCGGCGGCGGGCCGCAACGGCGGCCGAGAACATGACATAGACCGCATCCGTCGCGGCGGTGGCGAGGACGACGCCGGCCGCGGTCAGCGGATCGATGGCCGCCAGCGCCGCGATGATCATAACGCGGCCCGGATCATCTTGAAGGCATGGGCGACGGTGGCGGCGCGGATCGCGGTACGGTCGCCGGGGAAGACATGCTTCTCGGTGGTCACCGGACGGCCGCTCCGGGCGAGGCCGAAGCAGACGAGGCCGACCGGCTTTTCCGCGCTACCGCCGCCGGGGCCGGCGACACCGGTGACAGCAACCGCGATCTGCGCCCGGGACTGCGCCAGGGCACCCTGCGCCATGGCATGGGCAACCGGTTCGCTGACGGCGCCGTGGGTTTCGATCAGCGCCATGGGCACGCCGATCATCTGATGCTTGGCATCGTTGGAATAGGTGACGAAACCACGGTCCACGACATCGGAGGAACCGGCGATGGCGGTCAGCGCCGCGGCGATCAGGCCGCCGGTGCAGCTTTCCGCCGTCGCCAGCATAACGCCGTCCGCTCGGCAGGCCGCCAGCAGCGATTCAGCCTCGGTGAGGGTGGATTGGGGGAGCATGGCGGGGTCCGTCCCTGTTGCCGGTTGCGTCGCGGAAAGGGTGGCGTGGCGGGCGGACCGTGTCCAGCGGGACGTGTGGTTCGGTCTGGTGGGGGCGGCGGGATGGAAGTCGTCTGGCGATCAGGCCCGGTGCCGGCGGCGGGGATGGCGGCGCGGCAGCCGCCATCCCGTATTGCAAGCGTCACACCGCGGTGCTGTCCTCATCGCGGTTGCGGAAGTAGCTGCGAAGGTCATCCCGCAGGCGGAGTTTCTGATCGTTCAGTTGCCACAGGCCCTGCCAGTCGCGCTTGATGTCCCGCAGCGGATCGAACCCGTTGCGCCACAGAATCTCCGACCGCTCGGCGTAACCGCGGTTGCGCTTGGCGCCGTGGAAGTAGTGCAGCAGTAGACCATCGACGAAGCCGACATTGCGCCGGATATGCGCCTCGGCCCGGGCGGCCCAGGCCAGGCACCATTCGGTGTAGGTGGGGCAGGCGCTGATCATTTCGGCTGGCAGCACCCGGGCCACGTCGCTGATCAGTCCGTAAGCCATGTAGCTGTCGGCGGAACCGACGATGGCATGGTCGATCAGGCCACCAAGATGATCCCATGCCTCGCGCCGGCACGCCCAGGCGTAGCCGGGATGCCAGACGCCGTAGCCGCTGGCGGGGGGAGGCATCGCACCGCCCTGATGCAGCCACTGCGCCATGAAGCCGTCGAACGTGCGCAGCGGTTCATGCAGCGGACCGAGGTCCATGGCGTGGGAGAACATCTGCACGACGCTGTAGTGCTGCAACTGGTGAATCGTTTCCTCGACGATGTCCGCCCGGGCGAACTGCACATCGGCATCGATCCACGCCATGTATTTCCAGTCGGGCGGCAGGCGGGATACGGCGATATTGATCAGGTTTTCCTTATGCCAGAGCTCATGATGGGTGCGGACACGGATGTGCCGGGGGTTGGCCGGGCCGGTGACTTCGAAGGCACGATCGCCGTAGGCGGCCTCGACCGTGTAGAGGATCGCGCCGGCGTCGGTGATGTGCTTGGCGAAGTCATGGTACAGGTGATAGCGGGACCGGTAGCGACACGGATTGACGATGGGCGTGACCACATAGAGCGGGGCGTCGACCGGCTGAATCGGAAGCAGCGTCATTGAATTCTCTCTGAAATGAAGAACTGAAAGTACGATCGGCAGAGGCCGTACAAGCACGGCGCCAGTAGATGTTGTGGTAAAGGAATATTTCGTCGGAGCAGGGGGCGGTTACCTGGCGCGTTACCGCGCGGGAACCTCCGGCCGGAAGCCGTTATGGCCGAACAGGACCATGTTCGACGGAACCTCGGGCGGCGGGGACGACGATTCTGCATCGCTCACCCGGGATTGGATATCGGCCAGCAATGCCCGGGCCTGGCGCTGCATCGCCGCAACGTCGCCGTAAGCGAGGTCGAAATGCGGCTCCAGCACCGGCGCGGGCGGCGCCGGTACGGGCTGTGCAGGCGGATGCGGTGGTTTTGGCGTGGCGGGGCCGGCGGGGAGCGGCGCTTGCGGGATGGGCTGAACGACCTGCAACGCCTCGGCGGCGCGCCGTCTGTCCTGCATGGATTCAAGCGTCTTGCGACAGGTTTCGGCAGACCGGTTGAGGGCAACGGCATTGGCGCGGAAACGCAGCACGAGCGTAGCCGAAAGGTCCGCTCGGGCAGCCTGGCGCAGACTGTCGATGGCCGCGTGGCTGAAGGAAACGATACGGGCGACAAGCTCCAGCTCCGCGGCCGTGCAGGCCTCATAGGCGTCGAGCAGGTCGATGATGGACCGGCGGGCGAGGTCGATGTCCCCGCCGGCGCTGACGGTGAAAATCGGCAGCATGTAGCTGAAGACGAGGTCGAAGATGCAATCGGTCGGGCTGAAGCCTGGATCGGTAGCGGACATGGGGCCTTGGCTCCTATGTTCTTTTAATGTTCCTTTCTCTACCGCAGGTTGAATAAGAACACAACCAGAATTTTCCGGGGCAGTGACGATCGGGGGCGGTTCCGCTGCTGGCGCCCGGTCCCGGGCGACACGGGCGGGCCGGCAGCAGCGTCGTCATGGCGACGAAGTCAGGGCGGCGGAGTCAGGGTGCCGGACTTGGCGAGCCGATGGCGACTGGTCATGCCAACAGCGCCGGCTGCGGCACGATCGGGTGGCGCGGCTATTCCGCCGGCACCGTGGCCGGTTCCTGGGCGTGCGCCGACACGCTGGCGGAGCCGGCGCAGAACAGGCTCAGCAGCAGGATCACCGCGACCAGGACCAGCACCATTTCCGGATGGCCATGATCGATCAGCATGCCGAACGGCACCGGCGTGATGGCGCTGCCCAGCGGCAGACCGGCGCTGACGAAGCCGAACACCTTGCCGATCTGGCCGGGCGGGGCGGCGTCCTTGACCATAACGTCGCGCGGCGTCCGGCTGGCGCCGAGGGCGAGGCCGGAGACGAAGGTCAGGCCGATGATCCCCAGCCCCGGCAGCGGCATCCAGTCCACCGCGACGACCAGCGCGGCGGACAGGATGATCAAGCCGGAGACGAATGGCAGAACGTGGCGCCGGAACGTATCAGCGAACCAGCCGCCGAACAGCACGCCGGCGGTGGAGCCGAGCATGTAGGCGGTGAGGGCGGTGGCGGCGACTTCGAGATCGAAGCCTTTGTAGGTGTGCAGCACGGTCACCAGCCAGGACTGGACTCCGCCGCTCGCCATGGCGCCGAGGGCGAAGAACAGGAAGAACAGGATCATCGTGCGGGAGGTCAGCAGGTCCTTGCCCGACAATTGGGCGTCGGCGTGGACCACTTCCCTTACCTGGTCCTTCAGGATGCGGCTTTGCAGCACAATGGACAGCACAACGGGTACGCCGGCCAGGCCGACCACCAGCAGCGTGCCGCGCCAGCCGATGGCGGCCATCAGGAAGGCGGCGACCGGCGGCCCGGCCGAAAAGCCGAGGTTGCCGCTGAAGGTATGCAGCGCGAACGACCGGCCCATGCGGTCCTTGTCGACGGAGCCGGAGAGGATGGCATAGTCGGCGGGGTGGATGACGGAGTTGCCGACGCCGGACAGCATGGCCAGCACCAGGACCTGCCAGAACGCGGTGGCGAGGCCCATGGCCGCCAACGACAGCGACATCAGCAGGGCGCCGCCGATCAGGAACGACCGCGCGCCGTGGCGGTCCACCAGGAAACCAACCGGGGTCTGCAGCACGGCGGTGGTGCCGGACATCAGCGCGATGGTCAGCCCGAGTTCGGCGAAGCTGACATGGAAGGCGTGCTGCCAGGCCAGGAACATCGGCGGCAGGCACAGCACATAGAAATGCGACAGGAAGTGCCCGCTGCCGATCAGGAGATTGACCCGGGTCGAGTGGCTGAGGGCCATGCCGGACGTTTCCCTTTGGTGAACGGCCGGTAAGCTTGGCGCCTGTTCCGGGGGCGGTCAAGCGACCCCACGCGGGTTGCCTGCCGACGCATGTCAGCGTCCTGGCCGGGTACCCAACCGGGGTTCAGGCGACGCGGATCGACAACCCGTCGTCGCGATACTGGGTGCGGCCGCCAAGGTAGAGCATCAGCATCCAAGGACTGTTGATTCCGGCGAACAGGGCCGGCGGCACGGCGGCATCGCCGGTGGTCCAGCGGATGCCGGTTTCCGGCTCGAACGCATGGTAACCGTCATCCAGCGACGCGGCGTCGGCCGCGATCGTGCGCTGGCGCCCGCCCTGGGCCAGCACCATGCGCTGGACGGCGACCCCCAGCATCCTGGGATCGCGGTTCGTCCCAAGCTCCTGCGGCGCGGCGGCGCGGGAGCAAAGGCGGATCGGACCGGGCGATGCGGGCAGGCGGAAGACATACATGTCGTCGTGCCGGGTGATCGGGTCCAGGCACTGGCCCTGGACCAGAAGATGCAGATCCGGGTCGTCGGTCAGCGGCGCCTGCGGCAGCGGGCCGGCACGCTCCAGCAGCCGTTGCCAGATTGCGTCCACGACCGCGCCGCCGGTCAGCACCGGCGCGCAGGGGGCCTGCGGTGCCAGGCCCCAACCAGCGTTCGCGTTCCCGAACAGCCAGCGATTGCCGTCATCGCGGTAGCTTTCGGCCGGCGCGCCGTTGGCCAGCAGCACGTCATGGCTGGCCAGCTCGATGTGATACAGGCGGACTTCCTGGGCGTGGTCGTCCCACAGGATCGAGCGGTGATTGATCAGGAATTCAACCGGAACCAGGACATCATCGAGGAACAGCGCGTGTGACCGGGTGACCCGCAGGTCGCGGGAGGGCACGTTGGGGCCCAGCGCGTTCTTGCGGACGATGACCGGCGTTGCCGCGCTGCGCCGGCCGCGGGTTGCCAGAACGCGCCCCTGCCCGACCCAGGTGATCGGACGCCGCGCACCGCTGGCGGTCAGCACCTCATCCCCGGTTGAGAGGTGTTCCACCGGCACCTCACCCCGCGGTGTCATGATCAGGGTGCCGGGGCAGAAGCAGAGGGTCGTCAGGGAACTGGTGACCGGGGTGCTGGTGCCGGCGCCGTCGGTGACCGCCCAGCTGACGCTGCGGCCGTTATCGACGCCGCCGTTGGTCGGATCGCCGGCGAAGCTGTAGCCAACCGATTGCAGCGCAGTCTGGTAGGTGGCGATGGAGGCGGTGCCGGTCAGGGTCAGCACGCCGGTGGCGCCGTTGTAGCTACCGGTGATGCCGTTCTGGCTGGTGAAGCTCAGCGTATCGCCGCTGAGAAAGCCGCTGGTGATGGATACGGTGGCGCCGGTCAGGTTGCCGCCGCTGTCCGGGTCGGTCACGCTCAGGGTCGGGTCGAGGGTGATTGCGGTGGCATTTTCCGGGTAGGTCGCCGACGCGCCGGCGGTCACGGTGGGGTTGACGTGGATCGTATCCAACGTGCTGCTGGCGGCGGCGCTGGACGTGGCGCCGTCGTTTGCCACCCACGAAATGGTCCGGCTGGTGTTGCCGCCGCCGGCGGTCGGATCGCCGTTGGCGGGATTGAAGCCGTAGGTGATGGAGTCGAGGGCTGTCTGGTAGGTGGCGACGCTGGCGGACCCGCTGAGCGTGAGTGTGCCGTTGGCAAAGCTCGCGGAAAGGCCGCCGGGTGTTCCAACAGTGAGTGTGTCGCCGTTGACATAGCCGCCGATGGTGACGGCGGCGCTGGCCAGCGTGCTGCTGGACGGGGCATTGACGGTCAGGCCGGAGTCGAGCGTGACCGGGCTGCCGCCGCCGGTAAAGGTCGCCGTCGCGCCCGCGGTCACCGTGGGCATTGCATGGACATCGATCGTGCTGACGGACGTTGCGCTGGTGACAACACCGTTGTTGAGGGTCCAGTTGAGCGTGCGCGCCGCGGTGTCGCTGCTGGTGCTGACGAACGTTACGGCGTCCAGCGCGGTCTGATAGTCGGCGGCGGTGG
>DAICYU010000147.1 GCA_027311485.1 Acetobacteraceae bacterium | reverse complement strand
GCCAGGTATCGAGCGCCTGGAGCAAGGCGGCGCTGGATGCCTGGGCGGGGATACGGGCCAGCAAGCGTGACGCAATGGCCACCGCCAGTCGGCGGGCCTCGCCCTCCAACTGCCGACGCATCTGCGCCTGGTCCTGGTCCCGTGCCGCCTGGGCCGCTGCGTCGGCCTTGGCAATTTCATCCTGCGCCTGTTGCAGCAGCGCCGCCCGTTCGGTCCTGGCTGCGGCACGGGCCTCGGCCAGGATCTCCTCACCCCGCGCCGACAGTGCCTTTTCCCGGGCGGCAACCTGTTCGGCGTCGGCCGCTGCCGCCGCGCGCACCGCCGCCGCGTCGGCCAGCAGTCTTTCAGCCGCACCCCGCCGTTCGGCGATCAGTGCGGTCACCGGACGGAACAGGAAGCGCCGCAACAGCCAGACCAGGACAATCAGGTTGACCGTTTGCAGCGCGAGCGTGGTCCAGTCGAAGTGCATCAGTGTACGTAGGGATTGGCGAACAGCAGCAGCAGCGCAATGACGAGGCAGTAGATCGCCATCGTCTCGATCATCGCCAGGCCGACAAACAGGGTGCGGGATATGGTGTTCGCCGCTTCCGGCTGTCGGGCGATGGCGTCCATGGCGGCGGCAACCGCGCGGCCTTCACCAAGGGCCGGGCCGATCGCGCCAAACGATACCGCGAGCGCCGCGCCCAGGATACTGACGATCTTGACCCAATCCATGCTTCAACCGCCCTCAGATTTCGTTTCTGTTCCGTCGACCAGTACGGCTCTGTCGCCCTGTACGTATCTGTTGCCCAGCACGTCTTTATTGCCCGGTGCGTTTCGGTCGCCCAGCGCGCCGGCAATGAACACCATGGCCAGGACACTGAAGATGTATGCCTGCACCGCGCCGGTCAGCAGATCCAGCGCCATCAGCGGCACCGGCACCAGCAGCCCTACAAGCGACAGCACGATCCCGATGACGAACACACCGCTCATGACATTGCCGAACAACCGGACGACCAGCGAGAATGTGCGCGTCAGCGTTTCGACGACATTGAGCGGGATCATAATCATCGACGGTTCGGCGAATGTGCGCAGATACCCGCGCAGTCCCTGCACCCGGATGCCGAAATACGACACCGCCAGGAACACGATCAGCGCCAGGGCCGCATCGGTTTCCAGATGCGCCGTCGGCGGCTCCACCCCAGGCACCAGGGACGACCAGTTGGCGGTGAAGATGAACAGGAACAGCGTGCCGATCAGCGGCAGGTACGGTGCGGGCTCGACCTGCATGGTATCGCGGATCTGCGTCTCGATCGCCTCCACCACCAGTTCCAGCGCAGCCTGCCGGGATGACGGATGCAGCGAAAGCCGCCGCGTCAGCAGCCAGCCGCCGCCGGCCAGCAGCAGCATGATCCCCCACGTCGCCACCACCGGTGTCGTTATCGCGACAGGACCGATGTGAAAGGCAACCGATAGGGTCAGCGGCGATTGGGTCATGGCACCGTCAGCATCCGCATGACCAACGGACGGGCGACCAGCACACCCAATGCCGACACCAGCAGCGGTTCCGCGCCGCGCTCGGCGATGACAGCCAACGCACAGGCCAGGAGCGCCAGTCGCGCCATTTGCAGGCCGGCTGCCAGACTGATCCGGTTGCCCCTCGCGTAAAGCGTTGTATTCCACCGCAGCAGCGCGAAGTAGATCGCGCCCGCGACGACACCCACCGCAAAGAACCCGGCGTCCGTCATCATCGGCCGTGCATCCATTGCCACGCCGTCCAGCAGCCCGCCGCAAGGCCCAACAGCATCAGCGGCCCGGTCCAGAAAACGCCTGTGCCCAGGCTGCGATCGATCCAGCGCCCGACAAACACGCCGAACAAGGTCGGCAGCACGATTGTCCAGCCCAGCACACCAATCTGGGCCAGATACCGGCCCAACGAAGGCTCCCCATGTTGCAGCCAGTCACGCCGCCGCTCCCGCCAGCGGCGGATCGAGCGGACCAGCCCATCCGGCTCGGACGTCATCGGCCAATCTCCGCGCGCCCGTCGCCGCGCAGCGCCTCGACGATCCGCCTGACGGCCTGCGTTTGCAGACGCATCGCGGCCACCCGCCCCGCCCTTTCGGCCTCGGCATCCGCCCGGAACCGCGCCAGGACCGAGGCCTCCAACGCGGCCGCGTCGTCGCCGCGTTGCGCTTCCCGCGTGGCAATGGCGATCTCCCGGCCGTCCTGCACGCTCAGCACACCGCGGCGGACAGCACAGAAGCCCTGCCGGCCATCGACATGCCGCCAGGACACCACCGAAACTGTCAGCACCGTCAGCAGGTCTGCGTGGCCGGTCAGTATGCCGAAACCGCCGCTCTCATCCTCGGCGCGCAGACTCTCGATGTCGTCGGAATCGACGACGACCGCCGTGGGATCGGTGATCAGGAGTCTCATGCGGCCGTGGCGCGTTGCCGCGCCTCCCCGATCGCTCCAATCATGTATAACGCGCTTTCCGGCCACGCATCAGCCTCACCGTCCAGAATCGCGCGGCAGCCCGCCAGCGTATCGGACAGTGGCACGGATTTGCCGGCATCGCCGGTAAACGCCTCGGTGACCATGAACGGCTGGGTCAGAAATCGCTGCAGCCGCCGGGCGCGCGCCACGGTCAGACGATCCTGGGCGCCCAGTTCCTCGGTGCCAAGCAGCGCGATGACGTCACGCAGGTCCCGCCAGTGTGCCAGGGTCTCCCGCACCCGTTCGGCGGTATCGTAATGCGCCTGCCCGACGACCAGCGGGTCCAGCAGCACCGATGATGACGCCAGCGGATCGACTGCCGGATAGATGCCCTCGGCCGCCAGCCCGCGCGACAGCACGATGGCACTTTCCAGGTGGGCGGAGATCGCTGTCACCGCCGGGTCGGTGAAGTCGTCCGCCGGCACGTACACGGCCTCGATCGCGGTGATCGAGGCACCAGCGATCGAAGCAATCCGCTCCTGCAGCGCCGCAACCTCGGTAGCCAGCGTCGGCTGGTACCCAACGCGCGACGGCAGACGGCCCAGCAGGCCCGACACCTCGCTGCCGGCCTGGACGAAGCGGAACACGTTGTCCATCAGCAGCAGCACGTTCTGGTGCTTCTGATCGCGGAAATACTCGGCGATCGTCAACGCACTGAGCCCGACGCGCCAGCGCGCCCCGGGCGGCTCGTTCATCTGGCCATATACCAGCACGGTGCGGCCCAGCACGCCGGAGCCCTGCATGTCGTGCAGCAATTCATGGCCTTCGCGGGAACGCTCGCCGACGCCGGCAAACACCGAGATCCCGTGATACTTGTCCACCATGGCATGGATCAGCTCCATCACCAGAACGGTCTTGCCCACGCCCGCGCCGCCGAACATCGCCGCCTTGCCGCCCTGCGCCAGCGGTACCAGCAGATCGATCACCTTGATGCCGGTTTCAAACACCGCCCCGGCCCCGGTCTGCGAAGTCAGCGGCGGGGGCGGACGGTGGATCGGCCACCGGACGGTATCGACCGGCAGCGGCGCACCGCGGTCGCCAATGTCGCCGACAACATCCAGCAGGCGGCCGAGCACCGCGTCACCCACCGGCATGGTCAGCGGTCCACCCGTCGCCCGCACAGAGGTACCGCGCCGAAGACCCGCGGTCGGCTGAAGCGCCACCGCACGCACCGTCGTTTCGTCAAGATGGCTTTGCACTTCCGCCGTCAGGCGGTTTGGCCGGTCCCACTCGACGTCCAGCGCATCCTGGATGGATGGCAGCACGCCGGAGTCGAACGCCACGTCGATCACCGGCCCGCGAAGTGCAACGACCCGGCCACGGCCGGAAGCGGCTGCTCGCGCTGGCACGGCACCCGCCGCCCCGCCTACAAGCCCTCGACGATCGCGTCGGGTGTGCGGGCAAACGCGTGGATCAGGTCCGCTCGGCTGACGATTCCCACCAGCTTGCCGTCCTTGACGATGGGCAGCCGTTTGATACGGTGGTCAACCATCAGGTCGGCCAATTCTGATACCGAAGTGTCGGGCGCAGCCGTAACGACCGGCGAAACCATCAGGTCGCCGATCCGGCGGTTCTCGACTTTAATGCAATCGAGGAATGAGGGCGCCAGGTCGGTTCCCTCAGCCAGCAGGTTCAGCCACCAGGTCCGCCTTGCGGCGCGTTCCGTGCCGACCGGCGCGATCAGGTCACCTTCACTGACCATGCCGACAATCTGGCCCGCTGCGTCACACACCGGCAAGGCGCTGATGTCGTGGTCACTGAGCGACCGGGCGACGTTCGCGACCGTGTCGTCCGGCTTCGCCGTCACGACGTTCTTTGTCATGATATCGGCGGCGGCTAACGACATGGCAGTCTCCTTCGGGTGGCAAGCATTATGTTTGGTGGCCCATCGCCACCGCCGACGGCGGGACGGAAATCGCATAGGGCGATTCGAACGCCTGCGATGTCATACCCGCGGCCGGTTCCAGCGGCACCGATTGGTTACGGGTCGCATCGTGGGCCGACACGATTTCCTGCCAGACGGCCAGGATGCTCCGGGCGGTGACATCCGGCACCAAGCAGTGCCCGGCATTGTCCAGCGCGGTCATCGCGGCTTCAAGATCGCCGGAAACCCGCCGCAGTGCCTGATTGATCGCCTCCAGGCATGCAACGACGTCGCCTGTGGTCTGCAACCGGCTGTGCCGCATCATGTCCTCGACGTGGAGGATGCGCAGCCCCTGCGGCGACATGACCGCGGGGTCGCGCGCCAGCTCGAAAAATACGCTGACAACCGGCAGCACGTTGCGGATCTGGGACAGAACGGCGCGCGCTTCCGCCACATCGCAGCCCACCAGGTGGCGCGTCACGCCTTCGACCGCCGGCGCCGAACGTTGCAGGCCAAGCGATTCGGCGATCTGCAGTTCGAGCCAACGGCGAACCTCGGGTGGGGCACCGCGGACCTGTTCGGGTGATAGCGTGATACCGACCATCTGGAATGCCCCCCAATCCTGTGAATCAGAGGGCGGGCATATCCCGCCCCCCTTAGCCGATGCGGCCAGCGTTACGCCGCCGTTTTGACTTCGATCTTCTTGGTTGCCGCCGCCGCGGATTTCGGCATGGTCAGCGTCAGGACGCCGTTGGCGAACTGCGCGTCGATCTTGTCGCGATCAACCGCCTCGGGCAGGTAGAAGGACCGGCGGAACTCGCCGTAGCTGCGCTCGGTCAGGTGATAGTTCTTTTCCTTCTCCTCGCGCTTCTGCTCCTTCTGGCCGGTGATGGTCAGCGTGTCGCCAGAGACGGAAATCTCGACATCCTTCTCGTTCAGGCCCGGGAGTTCGGCGGTCAGTTTGAACGCCGTCTCGTCCTCGGTGATGTCAACGGCCGGCGACGGCACGGACACGAAATCAAAGAAGCGGGGCGGCGTGAAAGGCCCGCCGCCAAATCCGGCGGTGACACGGTCGAACAAGCGGTCCATTTCGGTGCGGAGTGAACGCCAGATATCGGGCGAACCGACCGGAGCGGGAGCGGATTGCTTTACGGGAACAGGTGCTGTTGCCATGATCTTTCTCCTCACGATTGGTCACTGATCCGGTGCCGGCTTTTTGGATGGCGAACGCCGAAGCAGCATTGACCCATCTCAATCGAAGGGGCCGAATAATCCGGCTGCTGTTCACAGGACCGTGCGGTGAACCGGCGGCACCCATGATTTCACATGAGACCACAACTCATGGTCCGGCGTCTTGACCAAGTCTCTTTCAAGCATGCCGATCATCCGGTCCGTGGTATCGCTGTCCAACCCTTCACGGATCGCCGTAAGCGTATGCGGCGGCGCAATCAGCACCAGGTCATCAAATTCGCTCCGCTCGGCCGCGGCGTTCAGCCTTTCGGCGACGAGCTTTGCGAATTTCTCCTTTTCCATTTCATGCGGGTCATGACGTGGGGTGATCGCGTGATGAGCCGAGGCGCCGGTATGAAATGACGCACCGGGATGATCCGACCTGAGGTCGGATGAGCGTTGATGGGCGGTATCGGAGTCGAGATGCGACACGGTATGCAGCGCGTTGTCGCCGGACGGCCGAACGAAGCGGGCATGCTCCCCGTCGGCAACAACGATCAGAAGCGTGCGGTGCGTTGGCATGGATCAACCCTTTTCTGGACTATCGCTGAGCGCGATGGCACCATTATTGTTTTTCCGGCTGTTGCCATTGACCGGCGTCAAGCAGAAATCTTATTGGAAAAGCGATGTAAATACACATGACAAACCGTGTGACTCACGTGAATGACGCAGATTTGTCCATCTCGACACTAAGAATGTGAAGACAGGGCGAGGTCGATGATTGCGTTTGATCCGACGGTCGTGGCTGCGCCGGCCCCGCAAGAGATGTTCACCGGCGGCATGACCGAGGGACTGCGAACCGAGGAGATACACCATCGCCTGATCCGGTTCGGACCGAATGTAAGGCCTGAAACCTGCGCGAACCGCTGGAAAATCGCCATCAGCAAGTTCTGGGCACCGGCGCCCTGGATGCTGGAACTCGCCATCATCTTTCAGGTCGGTCTGGGCATCTATGGTGAAGCGGCCGTTATCGGCGGCCTTCCGCTGCTCAACGGCATCCTCGGCGTTCGTCAGGAAGGTCGGGCGCAGGCGAGCCTGGATGCGCTGCAGGCGCGCCCTGCGCTGACCGCATCCGCGCGGCGCGACGGCACATGGCGGATCGTGCCGGCCGTGGACCTCGTGCCCGGAGACATCGCAAAGCTGTCCCTGGGGCCCGTGGTTGCCGCCGATATGCGGTCGCTGGAAGGCGAGATGCTGCTGGATCAATCGACGCTGACCGGCGAGTCCCTGCCGGTGGAGACTGACTCCGGCCAGAGGACGTACGCCGGTGTTCTGGGCATGCCGGTGATCGAGATTATTCCCTTGATGCTGACCGTCATCCTGGCGGCCATCCCGGTGGGACTGCCGGCAACCTTCACCCCGGCGACGACGCTGGTTCGGTTCACCCCCTTCGATACAACACGAAAGATGTCCGAAGCCGAGGCAGAACAGCCGGTTGGCAGCCTGGCCCGGATCGCCAAGGGTGCCTGTCCGGTTATCCCGGGACTGGTCGGGCCGGACCGGGCGCTGCGTGTGGCCGGGTTCGTCGCGCTCAGTAATCCACCCCGGCCGGAGTCCAAGGCCCTGATCGACGAACTGCAAGCCATTGGCGTTCGGACCGTGATAGTAGCGGGTAACTCGGTCACCACCGCCGCTGTGGTGGCGCATGCCGTTGGATCGGACGGCGTAGTGCGGTTGGCGGCATCGGCGTCCGAAGCCGCGCCGCCGGAGGGAACGGCCGTGTTCGCCGGCGTTAACTTGGCGGCAGCAGACCTTGCCTTTTGCACTTCGGTCCCCGCCGTCGGGAAATACCATCTGGGTCTGGATATCGACGCACTGCGAACCTTATCGGTCGCACCCTGGACGTCAGCGGCCAATCGGTGCTGTACGTCGCCCATGAACGAGAAGGAGTCTGGATTTCACGCCGAAGTCCATGGTTGATTACGTCAACTGTTGCAGACATTATTAACATTACCGTATTGACGGTCATGAATATCCTCACGGAACCACTCCCCCGTGATTGTTATCCTTGCGGCTTTTCTATCCGCCTATGTCTTTGCCTTCGTTCTGAATTCAATCAGGATTGTGGTATCCGCCTGGCTGCAAATGATCTGAACCGTACCAACACCACGATCATCGCGGGACTTGATTGTTGGTTTAACAACGGCAGGTTGTTTCTACTCACAAAAGGGTGGAATTGAATTAATTGTGCTCAATGGTACGTGCAGAAATAAAATATATCATATGCCATTAACCGAGAGGGATCAGGCCGTCGTGCGCATTGGCGCCATCACCCAAAATAATTCGTAGCGCTCTCGTGATCATGGTCCACACGCCGGACACAGCACGCGGGAGTATTGGCGAATCGCGGCGCCCACGCGCCCGTCCGCTGGCGTGGCATCTTGTCTTGCTCTGCCTCGTCCTGGGTGTGCCGATCCTCACATTGGCGGCCGCCCTGGCGTACCGTTATGTTTCGACGGAACGCGCCCGCCTGGAGGCAATCGGCCTGCAAACAGCACGCAACGTCGCCAGCGTGCTGCACCTTGAACTGACCGAACTGACCGACATGGCCAAGGTGCTCGCGCGTTCGGCTGCGGTCGTCAGTGGGGACCCAAACCGGATTGCAGATCGCGCGCAGGAGGTCCGGCAGATCGGCGTGGCGCTGATGGTGTACGATCGCAACGGGCACCCGCTGCCTGGTGCATACCAGTCCGCAGACGAAACCAGTGACCTTGTGCCCGACCAGGCATTGCTGCAGGCGACGCGGCCCGTCGTGTCGGATCT
>DAICYU010000146.1 GCA_027311485.1 Acetobacteraceae bacterium | reverse complement strand
AGAATTGCCACTCGGTCGACAGGCTCCAGGCGGAGCCCAGGAAGCTGACCCACGCGTCCGGCAGCGCCGCATGCGGGAACAGCCCGTGTGTCATGGTCAGGTGGGCGATGATCTCCATCCCCCAGTGCCGTGGCCAGCCGCTGACGCAGATGCTGTGGGCCGGATTGTCCCAGGCCAGCCAGGGCATGCGCTCAAAGCCGCAGGACAGTGGCTGGATCAGTACCGAGACCGCGAATGCTGGCAGGAAGACCGGAAAGATCCGTGCCGCGCGGGTGATCAGGAACGGTGCGACCTGGCCGCCCGAACGGCCGCGTGATTGGACGATGACCAGGCCGCTGATGACGAAGAAGAGGTCGACAGCGGCCTCGCCATGCGAGACGGTGAACTGCAGCCAGCCCGGCAGCGGGGCGAACGGTGCCATGTGCCCAAGCAGCACATACAGCGCCAGCAACCCGCGCAGCCCATCCAGACAGTCCAAGCGCCTCATGCCAGCAGGATGCGTGAAAAAGGTTAACAAGGTATCAACCCTTGCAATCACGCCGGCCGCGCGCTATTTCACAGCGAAAT
This sequence comes from Acetobacteraceae bacterium, assembly GCA_027311485.1. Taxonomy (GTDB): domain Bacteria; phylum Pseudomonadota; class Alphaproteobacteria; order Acetobacterales; family Acetobacteraceae; genus Rhodopila. The sequence continues at coordinate 7,773 of DAICYU010000146.1, read as the reverse complement.
CATTCTCCGCTGTTTGACGGGGGTGGCCTTCACGGGCCGCCTTTTTTTGTTTGGGGACGCTTGTTGGACGGAAACGACTCACACCATACAAGTCTGGAGGCCAAGCTCGCCGCGCTGATCGCACCCCGGCTGGAGCTTATGGGTTATGAATTGGTTCGCGTCGCCATCCTCGGCCGTGAACGTCCGACCGTGCAGGTCATGGCCGACCGGGCTGACGGCAGCCTGATTTCCATCGAGGATTGTGAGCGTATCAGCCATGACGTGGGCGCGGCGATCGATGTCGATGATCCGCTGCCCGGAGCCTGGAATCTGGAAGTCAGTTCCGCCGGCATCGACCGGCCGCTGACCCGGGTGAAGGACTGGAACCGGTTTGCCGGTCATCAGGCGCGGGCCGAAACCTTCGTGCCGCAGAACGGCCGCAAGCGCTTTTCCGGAGTTGTGCTGGGTGCCGACGAAACCGCCGCGCGGATGCGCATGGACGACGGCTCGGAAGTCGCATTGCCGCTGGCTGATATCCGCAGAGCGAAACTTGTCTTGACGGACGCGCTGATCGAAGCCACCGCGTCTTCGCCGCAAGTCAACTAGAACCAGAGGTCGCCATGGACACCGCTATTGCCCGCCCGGAGCTGCTGCTGGTCGCCGACTCGGTCGCACGGGAAAAGAACATCGAGCGTGAGGAAGTACTGGAGGCCATGGAACAGGCCATCCAGAAGGCAGGCCGCGCCAAGTACGGGCATGAAAAGGACATCCGCGCGACGATCGACCGCAAGACGGGTGACGTGCGATTGTCCCGCTGGACTGAAATCGTCGAAAACGTCGAAAACGAAGAGACGCAGATGTCCGCCACCGTCGCCGCCCGGCTGTTCCCGGACAAGAAGGTCGGTGACTTCGTCATCGATCCGCTGCCGCCGATCGACTTCGGCCGCATTCCGGCGCAGACTGCGAAGCAGGTGATCGTCCAGCGTGTGCGTGAATACGAACGCAAGCGCCAGTACGAGGAATTCAAGGATCGCGTTGGCGAGATTGTGAATGGTGTGGTGAAGCGCACCGAGTACGGCAACCTGATGGTCGAACTCGGCCGGGCGGAAGCGCTGCTGCGGCGCGACGAACTGATTGCACGTGAAAGCTTTCGCAACGGCGACCGCGTCCGCGCCTACATCTACGACGTGCGGGAGGAACCGCGCGGGCCGCAGATCTTCCTCTCACGCACCCATCCCGGCTTCCTTGCCAAGCTGTTCGCGCAGGAAGTGCCGGAAATTTACGACGGCATCATCGAGATCAAGGCGGTTTCGCGCGATCCTGGCAGCCGGGCGAAGATGGCGGTGATCAGCCGCGATTCGTCGATTGATCCGGTCGGCGCTTGCGTCGGTATGCGCGGTTCCCGTGTCCAGGCCGTTGTGCAGGAACTGCAAGGGGAGAAGATCGACATCATCCCCTGGAGCAGCCAGGCCGCGACATTCGTTGTCAACGCGCTTGCGCCGGCCGAGGTCACCAAGGTGGTGCTCGACGAAGAGGCCGGGCGCGTCGAGGTGGTCGTGCCCGATGAGCAGTTGTCACTGGCGATCGGCCGGCGCGGCCAGAATGTGCGCCTTGCCTCGCAGCTGACGCGCTGGGACATCGATATCCTGACCGAGGCCGAGTAGAGCGAGCGTCGGCAGGAGGAATTCCGCCGCCGTTCCGGCCTGTTCGTTGAGGCGTTGGACGTCGACGACATGATCGCCGGCCTGCTGGTCACCGAAGGGTTCACCACCGTCGAGGAACTGGCGTTCACGCCGCTTGAGGAAGTCGCCGCCATCGAGGGCTTCGACGAAAACGTCGCCGATGAACTTGTTCGTCGCGCGCAGGGCTTTCTCGAGCAGCGGGACAATGAGTTGAACGACAAGCGTGTCGCGCTCGGCGTCACCGATGAGGTTGCCGCGATCGAGGTATTGACGCCGACCATGCTGGTGGCGTTGGGGGAGAAGGGCGTAAAGACGCTGGACGACCTCGGCGACCTGGCCTCGGACGAGCTGGTTGAGATCGTTGGCGCGGATGCCATGGATGAAGCCACCGCGAACGAGGTGATCATGGCCGCCCGGGCGCATTGGTTCGACGGTGAGGAATCGGCTGAGGGCCAGCATTCTGAAGGGCAGCACGACACTGTGCAGGAGACAGATCACGACTGAACGCCATCTCCTCGGTCCGGAACCGGATCATGACGACTCAGCGGACCCGGAGACTGGTCCGCTGCGCCGCTGCGTCGTCACGCGTGAGCGGCTGCCGAAGGAGCGGATGATCCGATTTGTTGTCGGTCCCGACAGGCAGCTTGTCCCCGACCTTGCTGCAAGGCTGCCCGGACGGGGAATGTGGTTGAGTGCATCCGGTGATGTGCTACACTTCGGTGGCACTGACGATACGGCGTTTCGCAATTTGACGCGGGCATTTGCCAGGGCAGCCCGCGGTTCGGTCACGGTGTCACCTGACCTTCCTGTGCTACTTCAGGCGGCACTGGCCCGCCGGATTGGTGAATTCCTGGGTCTCGCGCGGCGTGCCGGGCAGGCTGTCGCTGGCTATGAAAAAGCTCGCGACATGCTACAGGCAGGGCGGGCCAGGCTTTTGATACAAGCGTCGGATGGCAGTCCGGCGGAGCGCGCACGGTTCCGGTCCGGTTTGGGGACCGAACTGGAAATTATTGATCCGCTGCCACGTGAGGCCCTGGGCCGCGTGTTCGGGCGGGACTATCTTGTGCATGTGGCGGTAGCGCCGGGCAAATTGGCCGACTCGCTCGTTCAGGAGGCGGGAAGGCTGGCAGGATTGAGGAACAGGTCCGAAAGGGCCATGGGGTCCGAACGGACCGCGGAGCGGACAGCCGCTCCGGTGAACGAAATAGCGGGTGCCAACGGGTAAAGCATGAGCGAAAGCAACGATCAGGACGGCGGCAAGGGTCGGCTCTCCCTGCGTCCGGCAGGACGATTGGAATTGGGCCGGACCGTAGATGCCGGATCCGTCCGGCAGAGCTTCAGCCACGGCCGGTCTAAGGTCGTACAGGTAGAGGTGCGGAAGAAGCGTGCACCCGCGCCGGCAAGTCCTTCGGCCGCGGCGGGTGCGCCAACGGCGGTTCCCACAGGTGCGCCGACGCCACCAAGGCCGAATGTCCAGCAGGCACGACCGGCGCCCGGCACACGGGCGCTGACCGCGACCGAACTGGCCGCCCGGCAGCGGGCGCTGGTCGAGCAGCAGCGTGATGCGGCCCGGCGTGAGGCTGAGCGGCGGGAGCAGGAGAAGATTTCGATCCTCTCCGCTGCCGAGGAAGCGCGTCGGCGTGAGGCCGAAGCGCGCAAGGCGGCCGAGGAAGAGGCTCGCCTGGCCGAGGAGCAGGCGGCCAGGGAACAAGAGGAAGCCGAGGCTCGGCGTGCCGCGGAGGCTGCTGCCGCTGCCGCCGCCGCCGCCCGGACCGTGGACGACGCCCATGCGGCTTCGGACGTCCAGCCGGCATCACAACAGCCCGCACGGCCGGCTCCGGTGGAAGCGCGTCAGGCGCGTCCTGCGGCGCCGCCGCAGGGTCAGCCGCCACAGGGGCAGGCCCCACAGGGCCAGCCGCAGCAGGGTCGGCCGGGGCAGCCGGCAGCCAGGGCGCCTGCGGGCGCGCCTCCGGGCCAGCAGCGTCCGGGCACGCAAGGCGGCGCTCAGGCGCCGGCGCAGCCCGGTGCCGCGACCGAGACATTGCGTCTACGGACCGGCAAGCCGGAGGAAGAGGAAGAGGCGCGTCCCGTCCGTCGCCCGGGCGCTGGCGGCGTGCCGGCACGCAAGCCGCCCGTCGCCGCCCCCAAGAAGGGTGCCGATGGCCGCCGCGCGGGTCGCATCGACGTGCAGGCGGCGCTGGAAGGCGAGGATGAGCGGGTCCGCTCATTGGCGTCGGTCCGGCGGCAACGCGAGCGCGAACGGCGTCAGGCCGAACTGGATCGGCTGCGGTCGGACCAGGTGAAGGTGGTGCGCGATGTCGTGCTGCCGGATCAGATCACCGTACAGGAACTCGCCAACCGCATGGCGGCGCGGGCACCCGAGGTGATCAAGGCGCTGATGAAGCTCGGGGTCATGGCGACCATCACCCAGTCGCTGGATGCCGACACCGCTGAACTTGTGGTGCAGGAATTCGGCCACCGGGCGCGCCGCGTATCCGAATCGGATGTCGAAATCGGCCTGGAAGGCATGGCGGATATCGATGCCGACCTGCTGCCGCGTCCGCCCGTGGTGACCATCATGGGCCATGTCGATCACGGCAAGACGTCGCTGCTGGACGCATTGCGGGCCACCGACGTCGCCGCCGGGGAAGCGGGCGGCATTACCCAGCACATCGGCGCCTATCAGGTGACGATGCCGTCGGGCGACCGCATCACCTTCATCGATACGCCAGGCCATGAGGCGTTCACCGCCATGCGGGCCCGTGGTGCATCGGTAACCGACATCGTCGTTCTGGTAGTGGCGGCGGATGACGGTGTGATGCCGCAGACGATCGAGGCGATCCGGCATGCCAAGGCCGCGAACGCGCCGATCATCGTTGCCATCAACAAGATGGATAAACCCGACGCCAACCCTACCCGGGTACGCCAGGAACTGCTGAGCCATGAGATCGTGGTCGAGGATATGGGCGGTGAAACCCAGGATGTTCCGGTTTCGGCGCTGAAGAAGACCGGCCTAGACAAGCTGGAAGAAGCGATCCTGCTGCAGTCGGAAATCCTTGACCTGAAGGCGAATCCGCTGCGGACGGCCGAAGGCTCGGTGATCGAAAGCCGGCTGGACCGCGGCCGTGGCCCGGTGGGCACGATCCTGGTCCAGCGCGGCACGCTGCATCAGGGTGATATCGTGGTGGCCGGTGCCGAATGGGGCCGGGTGCGCGCCATGCTGGACGATAAGGGCCGGCAACTGCCGGAAGCCGGGCCGTCCACGCCTGTGGAAATCCTGGGCCTGAGCGGCGCTCCGTCGGCCGGTGAACCGTTCGTCGTGGTGGAAAACGAGGCGCGTGCCCGTGAGATCACCGAGTTCCGCTCTCGGCGCAACCGCGAGAAGCTGGCCGGCCTGGCCGCCGGCGCACGCGGCACGCTGGACCAGATGCTGGCCCGCATCCAGGCTGGTGAGCAGAAGGAAGTCGCCGTCCTGATCAAGGCCGACGTGCAGGGCAGCGCCGAGGCCATCCAGGTGACGGTGATGAAGCTGGCGCATGAGGAGGTGAAAGTCCGCGTGTTGCTGGCCGCGGTCGGGCAGATCACGGAAAGCGACATTCAGCTTGCCAAGGCATCGAACGGGGTAATCATCGCCTTCAACGTTCGCGCCACGTCGCAGGCGCGGGAATTGGCGCAGCGCGAAGGCGTGGATATCCGCTACTTCTCGATCATTTATGAGGTCGCGGATGACGTGGAGAAGCTGGTCCGCGGCAAGGTGGCACCAAAGGCGCGGGAGAAGTTCCTGGGCTATGCCGAAGTGCGCAAGGTGTTCAACATCACCAAGGTTGGCAGGGTCGCCGGTTGCTACATCACCGAAGGCCTGGTCAAGCGCGGCGCCGGCGTCCGGGTCCTGCGGGACAATGTGGTGATCCACAACGGAGAGCTGTCGCAGCTCAAGCGCTTCAAGGACGATGTCCGCGAAGTCGCGCGCGGCTACGAATGCGGCCTTTCCTTCTCAAACTTCAACGACCTGCAGGAAGGCGATGTCGTCGAGTGCTTCGAGACGGAGATGATCCCCGCTTGAAGAAGTCGCCTCATCATGCCGCTCCATCCCAGCGGCAGCTGCGCGTGGCGGAAGAAATCCGCCACGTGCTGGCTGGGATATTCGGCCGCCACGATTTTCGCGATCCCGACCTGGCGGACGCCCAGATCACCGTCACCGAAGTGCGCATCGGTCCCGACCTGAAGCGCGCGACGGCGTTTATCACCCGTCTCGGCCGGTCAGACGTCGATGCGCTGCTGCCGGCGTTGCGGCGGGCCACGCCGTATCTGCGTGGACAGGTCGCACACGCGCTGCGATTGCGTGCGGCACCGGACCTGACATTCGAACCGGACCATGCGCTGGACTATGCGATGAAAATCGATGAGCTGATGCATCGGCCGGAGGTCGCCCGCGATCTCGACCATGACTAGACCGCGGGAGTCACAGCGCCGCTCGTAGCCGTGCAGGGAGGCTGCGCACACCGGCGCCGTTCTGTCGTTGGAACCTTGCCGTCCAACAACAACTGTGCATAGCATGCTTGCTCGGCCTGTGGTGGAGCGGCTAAGCGATGCTGTTACGCGACACAATCTACCATGCAATCCGGCTGTCGATCCTACGGTGCGTGCTGCGGCCCGGACAGGAACTTCGCGAACAGATCCTGGCGGATCAGTATCGCGTCAGCCGGTCGCCGATACGCGATGCATTACTTCGGCTGGAGCGTGAAAGGCTTGTCACGGTGCTGCCGCGCCAGGGCTACCTTGTCAATCCGGTCACGCTGAGCGATGTCATGGATATCTATGGTCTTCGCCTGGCGATTGAACCAGCCTGTGCCGCGGCAGCGGCTGCGCAGACTGATGCCGCATTGCGACCATTGCACTCCTTCCGAGGATGGGTGAACCATGCCACAACGCTGGATGCCCTCCTGGAGCATAACACTGCCCTGCATAACGCGATTGCGGGCTTCAGTCGGAACGCCCGTGTCCGGACAATCGGGCACGACCTGGTTGAGCAATACGATCGGCTGACGCGCTTTGCCGCCACCGCCATCGGTCGCGAGGACATGCTGGAACTGGGCAAGGAGCACGACGGGATTATCGATGCGATTCTCGCCCACGATGCCGCGGGCGCCGCAAAATGCGCGGCCTTGCATGTGGAATCATCAAGGGGACGGGTCGTTGCCGCCACCCGGATCGCGGAGGGTGCCGCGGCTGGCTGAGGTTCCGCCTGTCCGGGACAGCGTCATGCTCAGTTAAAGGGTCCCGGCTGCGCATCGGTTCTCTGCCATCCCGCCGGCGGGGCCGTCAGGTGCCTCGGTGCCTCACCGGCCCACAATACTTCCCCGGTTTCCGTCGCGCCCCATGCGGCGGCCACCCCCAGCGCGCGTAGTCCATCCTCGGCAGCTGCCAGATAGTTCACGTGATGATGCCCATGCACGACCAGCCTGGCGCCCATGTGCCGAGCGAGGGTGTCCAGGGCGGCATTGCCGGCGGGATGGCTGCTGGGGGCTTCGTGCGTAACCAGGATATCCGCCTGCTGGGTGGCGAGATACGCGTAGTCTTCCGGCCAGATCGCCGTGGTACCCAAGGAGTGCACCAGGGCGGCGATATGCTCCGGGCGCCAGCCGCGTCCCATCTGCGCCACATCGTCCGGCAATTCGGCGCGGCCGTGCAGTCGCGGCGGGGCAGGAGGTTCCCAAATCCTTGGCCGGAACGTTCCGCCCAGACCGGCAACCCGGATGCCGCCGATGGTTGTCACGCGGGCATGCAACGATTGGGGCGCGGTCACGGGGTTTCGCGTCGGGCAGCACAGGTTATGCCACATCTCCGGCCCGCCATCGTTGTCGTGGTTGCCGAAAATCCAGTGCACCGCGATCCCCCGTTGCAGCAGCGGCGCCGCCAGCATGTCCAGCGGCTGCTCGCACTGCACATCCCCCAGGATGATCGCGGCGTCGGGCGGCTCTGCCAGTTGTGCCAGCCCCCGTTCCACCTTGTCCCATTGCTGGTGGATGTCGCCGATAAAAACGATCGTCATGCGTCCCCCGTCTCGCGCAATCGGGTCGCACTTGACGGTCCCGCCGTGGCGCCTCACGCT
>DAICYU010000145.1 GCA_027311485.1 Acetobacteraceae bacterium | reverse complement strand
ATCAAACAGCGTTTCTCCACGCCTACGTGGAACGGCTACGGCATCGACGCCACCTATTCGCTCTCGGACCAGCGGGAATACTTCTGCCGCTGCCACGCCTGCCGACACTGGCAAGTCCCGCTATGGGATCGCAAGTGGGTGGTGATACCTGGCCTGCCGGGTGACATCTCCCTCGATGAGATCACCGAGAACCATTTCCACAAGATGCGCCTCGATGAGTCGCTTGTGGTATGCGAACGCTGCGGCGCACCGCTAGACCTTGATGATACCTCCCGTGAATGGGTCGCGAAATTCCCCACGCGCACGTCAGGGCGCGGATACCGCATCCGGCCATTCAGCTCGGGCCGCATCACCACGCCCTACATCATCGAACAGATGTTCTCTTATACCCGCAAAGACTTCGTGCGCGGCTGGTATAACACCGTGCTTGGCGAACCCTACACCGACTCCAAGGCGCGTCTGACCGAAGCCGCCATCAAAGCCTGCATGGAAACCCCAACCGTGCCGGAACTCAGTTCCGACACACCCGTGTTCCTCGGCATCGACATGGGGCAGATTTGCCACCTGACGCTCGGCACCATCAAAGGCAACCGCACGCTGGTATTCGACTTTCAAGCTGTGCGTGTCGATGATCTGTTGCCCACCGTGCAGGAAATCAATTCCCGCTATCATCTGATCGCCGGGGCATGTGACCGTCACCCCTACACGCCCACCGCCGATGCGCTCCGCGACGCCACCAGCGGCCGGGTGATGCCGATCGAGTATCGCGGCGATCCGGAGTTGAAGCCCGTCGAGAACCTTGAGGAAGTCATCACGCACTGGCAGGCCAACCGCACAAAGCTACTGGACGAAGTCGCCCGTGCGGTTCGCACCCGCGAGTTCGCCTTCTCCGGGTATGGAATGCAAGCCGGCGTGCTGGTCAGCCATCTTCGCGACATGATCCGCGAGGAAGACCCGGAGAAGCCCGCGAAGTGGGTGAAGCTCACCGGAGCGGACCACTATTTCCACTCGCTCGCATTCCTCCGCGCCGCGACACGCCTTCCGACCTTGATGAACATCTTGAATAAAACGGACAACCGTTCCATCATCATTGCCAACAAGGTCACATTGCAGACACCAGGGAACCTATTCGGGAGAACAAAGCGTCGCTGATTAAAGTATATATCAAAATAAAAGTCCTTGTTGACTCTGTCATTTCGGCGTATGCCGGACTGACATGGCCGTAAACCTCGCCTCACTGGTGAAATTCGTGTCACCACGCCGCAAGAGTGCGGCGCAGGGTGTCGCATCGCCGCCGCCATTCAACCCGGCGGCCCCGTCCTTCCGTCAGGTCAGCCCGATCTACCGGGACCATCTGATTGACATCGGGGATTGGAGCCGGATTGGCGACTCCATGCAGCTCATGGAGCTGCTTGCGTCCGCCGATCCCGACACGTCCGCTGCGGTCCACGCCTACCTGACGCTGGCGGACCAGAAGCCCCAGGTCATCATCAAAGACATCAACGGCGAGTATCACGAAGAAGCGTATCGGCTGTGGAACCAGATGGTTGCCAAGCTGACGCGCCGCCTCGATCTCTCGCAGGGCTATCAGGAACGTCCCAGCCTCCGCATCCTCGCGGAGCAATTCCGCTACATGCTGTTGCTGCGCGGCGCCTGCGCGGCCGAGTTGGTGGCTGGAACTAATTTCGTGCCGAACGAGATACGGCAGGTTGATCCCCACACGCTCTGGTGGTTCGAGCCAGAACCCGGCAAGCCCTGGCCGCAGCAATGGCCGCGCGGCTCGCAGATGCCGATCGACCTGAACATTCCGACGTTCTTCATCAGCCGGTATCGCAACTCGCCGCTGACGCACTACTCCACATCGCCGTTCGTCAGCGCGATCAACACGATCGCCGCCCGGCAGGAAGTCGTCAACTCGCTCTATCGCATTCTCAACCTCACCGGCTTTCCGCGTATCGACATTAAAGTGCTGGAAACGGTGTTGCAGAACGCAGCACCAGCCAACATTCGCGCGGACTCGCTGCAACTCCGGACGTGGATCGAAGCCCGTATCCAAGACATTCGTGGCGCATTCTCCCAAGTCCGTCCCGACGAAGCATTCGTCCACACGGACGCCACCGAAGTCACGATCATCAACGACAAGAACCCCGGCGTCGGGATCGACATCAAGGCGCTGATCGGAGTTCTCAACGCACAGAACCAAGCTGGCCTGAAAGCGGTATCGACCATCTTGGGGCGTGGCGAGTCCGGTGTGAACACCGCGAGCGTCGAAGCGCGCGTGTTCTCCATGAACGCGGACAGTCTCAACGCTCCCGTTGGAGAACTTCTTTCCAACCTGTTCTCCTGCGCCTATCAGCTCCTTGGCTACCCCGTCATCGTTTCCGTCGAGTTCCCGCCCGCCGAACTTCGACCGCTGACCGAGCTGGAACCCCAGCTCGTCATGCGACAGACCCGCCTGTTGGAAGTTCTCAGCCTCGGCCTCGTGACCGATGAAGAGTTCCACATTCAGATGTTCGGCCGGATGCCGCCCGTAGATGCCCCCAAGCTCTCGGGAACCAATTTCTTGCTCACGCAACAGGCTGGTCCCGCAGTGGACAAACTCTCCCCGAACAACGACCCCCTCGGCCGTTCGCTGGCGCCGGAGGGTAGTTCCAACGCGCGCTCCAATCGATCTGGCGGCCCAGGGAGCGCACAAGACAGGGCAAAGAACAAGTGACCGACGAAGACACCGACAACAAGATCGATACCGCTGCTAACCACTGGCGCCTGGATCGTCGCATCCCGATCGCCCCAATGCTGGCGCTGTTCTGCACGGTCGGCGGTGGCATCTACTGGATGGGCCAGCTCAGTCAGCGGGTTGCGGAAGTGGAGCAATCGGTCTTCTCCCTGAAGACCCGCGCCGATACCGCCGCCACGCTCGCATCCAGCGTGGACTCCAAATTGGCGCGCATCGAGGCGCAGCTTGAAATCTTGATCGCACGGATGCAGGCGCAGGATAAATCCCAGTGAGCATCTACGAGAAAGCGTTCTCTACGGTTGTTGGGGACGAAGGCGGATACGGCAACGATCCCCGCGATCCTGGCAACTGGACCAGTGGCAAGGTGGGGGAAGGCGAATGTCTCGGCACGAAATATGGCTTTGCATCCTCGCAATGGGCCTCGAATATCGCGAAGCTGCCCGAAGCCGTGCGAGGGCAAATGCCCGCGCAGGTCAAAGACCTGACCCCCGAGCTGGCGCGTATCGCCTACAAGCTGCTCTACTGGGAAACGCATCGCTGCGACGATCTTCCTGGTCCAATCGCGTATCTCGTATTCGATGCCGCCGTCAACGGTGGCGCTGCCGGCCGCTGGCTTCAGCTTGCAGTCGGCGCCGAACCTGACGGCGACATCGGGGATTTGACGATTGCCGCCGTCAACCACACCGCCGCGAAATACGGCGGCGCACGCATCTGCGCCGAGTTCATCGCGGAGCACATGGCCTATCTGACCAGCCTGCCGACGTGGCCCATCTTCGGTGCCGACATGGGCAAGCCGGAGGGTTGGGCACGGCGACTGGCCAAGGGCGCCTACGTCTCCATGAGTATGATCCCATGATAGAACTAATTTCCCTGGTTCTGTGGGGTGCGCTGGGCTGGCGGTTCCGGGGCGGTGCCTTCTCCGCCCTGACCGGGCTGACCCTTGGCACCCACGTAGCCCGCGTGCTGTTCGGCGGGCTGTGGATGGTGGCCCCGCTGCTCTGGCACCACTGGCACGCCCTGGTGCTTGTGCCGCTGCTGTGGCTGGCCCTGACCGGCGAGGGCTGGGGCGGCTACATGAACCTCGGCCATGAGGTCCACGACGACCCCCGCTGGCCCTACGACCCGATCCTGAAGGCGCTGGGGCTGGGGGAGCCGGGCATGGCCCACGATGCCGGCGGGCTGGCCCTGTGCGGCCTGTGGCTGACCCTGCTGCCCGCTGGCGGGGTGTTCTGGCTGGCGGGCTGGCACGCCGCCCTGGCGGTCCTGGCGACCGGCCTGTGGCTCCTGCCGGCCTATTGGCTGGCATGGCTGATCCGCCCTCCCCTGCTGGGCAGGCTGGTGGACACCACGGCGGTATGGGGTGAGGTCATCTTCGGCGCGGTGCTCTGCCCCAGCTTGTATCTCGCGCTGAATGGAGGCGTGTCATTCTTCCCCTGATCCCCATTGCGCTCTCCCTGGCGCCGGAAATCGCCAAGTGGCTGTTCGGCTCCAAGGGTGAGGAAACCGCGCAGGTTGTCGCCAACGTCGTGCAGAAAGTCACCGGCACGTCAGACGACTCCATTGCGCAACAGGTGATCGCGCGCGATCCCCAGGTTGCCGCGAACCTGCGCCTGGAACTGGCCAAGATCGCGGCCGAGCGTGAACAGGCGGCGCAGCAAGCTCAGCTCGACATGCTGAAGACTGTGGTTGCGTCCGACCAGACGCAGGCCGACGTAAACAAGACCGAAGCGCAGAACGCCAACCTGTTCGTCGCGGGCTGGCGTCCGTTCGTCGGCTGGGTGTGCGGAGCCGGGCTGCTGTGGCAGTTCATCGCCGCGCCGATCCTCGGCTTCAGCTTCCAGCGCGCGATGCCCTCGGTCGATACCTCCACCCTCCTGCTGCTGTTGCAGGGGATGCTGGGCCTCGGCGCGTTGCGCACCTACGAGAAGGTGCGCGGTGTGACGCAGGGGCATGGATAAAGGGAAAGCACCATGACAACCCAGGTCATCATCACCAGCCCGAAGCCGAACCACGGCAACGTTCGCGTCATCACCCAGGAGCCGGCCACGGACGCGCCGACCGATGGTTCCGGCCCCCGCACCATCAATGAGATGGTGATCCCGGAGGGCACCACGCAGACGTTCTATGTTCACGCCGGGCAGCAACTTCTCGTCGTGGAAGAACCTATTTCCGAATAAAAGACTCGTCATTATTTAATAATAGAGGCGCTCTGCTTGGCCATGCGCGAGTAATGGCGTGATGGTCAAGCAAGTTCCCAAGTCCGACCGGATCAACGCCCTGATCGCCAAAGCATATGGCGATCCGGCCGTTGACACGTCCGAGATGGCAGTGTTCGAGGCGATTGTCGCCAACACCAAGCCGTTGCGACGGACCACGGGGCTGCACGCGAAAGCAGTTCTCGGCACCGATGTGCTTGCAGAGCTGACGCAGATCGTCAACTCCGGTGAGCACGTTCCGCTTCAGGCGATGCACCAGGGCGGTTTGCCGAAAGGCAAGGTGTTCTACGCGGAGATGCGGCAGGGCGAGGATGGCACGCCGCAGACGCACATGCTGTTCTATTTGCCGAAGACGAACAGCGACATCACGGCGAAGATCGACGCCGGGGTGATCGGTGAAGTCAGCGTCGGCTTCATGCCGAAGAAGCTGCTCTGTTCGTCCTGTGGCTTCGACTACATGAGCGACGAAGCCACGTTCGAGAACCTGTGGGACTGCACTTGCGCGAACGGCCACGCCATCGGCAAGGATGGCGTCCACGCCCGCGTGCATGGCGTGGAGAAGCTGAGCGAACTCTCGCTCGTTGACCGGGGCGCCGTGAACGGCGCCGTCATTCTGCCGCGTCCCAAGCAGACCCCGGACTCCCCGCTCACCGCCCGGTTCTCCGAACGCGGCATGGACGTGCGCGCCTTCTACATCGCGGCGTCGGCCGAAAATCCCCCCACGAACCCGGAGACGAATACGATGGAACTGGCCGAAGTGAAGGCCGACTTGATCGTCGCGACGCGCGATCTGACAGCGGCCAAGGAAACGATTTCCAGCAAAGACGCGGAGATCGCGGAGCTGAAGGCCAAGCTCGCCACGTCCGAAGGCATCGTCGCCACGCTGAAGGAACTCGACGGCACCAAGGCCAAGGCCGATCTCGATGTCGCGCTGAGCCTGCTGGATGAGATCGGCCGCGCGACCTACGCCGCGATGGGCAAGCCCGACACGAAGCTGCCGGAAACGATTTCCGAGCGCGTCGCGTCGATCAAGCTGGCCCGTGCCGAACTCGCCCTCGCGATCCCCGAAGGCGGGCGTGCCCACGCGGCGGCGCAGACCAACACGAAGTCGGCGCAGGCGCCGTCCTTTTCCGCCTTCAAGACGAAGGAGTAGTCCATGTCGGGCACCGTCATTTCGAGCGTCGCCAGTTCCGTCATCGGCTTCGGCCAGATCAGCCATGACGGGATGATCGATGAAGACGCCTGGTATCCGTTCAACGCGCCATCCTCGTTCACCAACCCGTATCCGGCATCGATCTACCCGGAGCTGGCCGCAATCCGGCCGGCAACCGCGGGTGCGGTCGGCCTCGCCGTGGCGATCGATCCGACCGCGCCGGCAACCGTCAAGCTGACCGGCGCGGGCGACATCGTTCTCGGCCGCTGCGAAGTGGTCGAAGACCGCCTCGTGGAAGGGATCACCATCGCGACGGTTTCCACGCGCGGCGGCATGGTGCTGCCGATCGACACCACCCCCGTTGGCGGTGTCACCCCGACGCCGCCCGCCGTGGGTGACAGCGTCCAGGGGAGCGCCACGCCCGGCACGGTGATGAAGCTCGCCGCCGCGCAGGGGCGCGGCAACGTCGTCACCGCCGTCACCAGCACGACCTGCACGGTCCTGTTCCTGTAACCGGACCCGCGCGAACTCGAACTCAGAAGGAATTTCTTCATGCCCGCCGAGAGCTTGCTCGACATCAAGAAGCAGAAGGTGGAAGCGGTTCTCGGTGAGCTGAAGAGCACCGATGCCGCCACGTCGGCAGCCGCCGGCCGGCGCCTGCTGCACGAAGCCCACCGCTACGCGCTGCCGGTGAAGGACTATCTGCGGCTGGCGGTGGACACCGCCGGAACTCAGTTCTCGGACCTGAACGGTTACGAGATGTCGCTGTCCTACCTGAACCTCCCGGTGCGCGACGACTTCAAGGCCGGCGTGGTGCTTCAGGCCGCGAGCGACACCTTCCAGACCTACCCCGGCACGCGGGCGCTGTTCCCGCCCGTCATCGATGACATGCTCTACTGGACGACTCGTATCAACCAGATCGAGCGCATCGAAGACATGCTGGCGGTCAGCCGCGTGATCTCCGGGCCGGAACTGCTGTTCACCGTCGTGGATGACGACGGCAGCGAATACAAGTCCTTCACGGTCCCGGAAATGGGCCGCATCCCGGTGCGATCGATCCGGACGCACGAGTCCACCGTGCGAATGTTCAAGCACGGCTCCGCGATCCGGACTTCCTACGAGTTCAATCGCCGCGCCCGCCTGGACATGCTGACCCCGTTCGCCGCCCGCGTCGCCCGCGAGCTGGAACTGTCGAAGATCGGCGCCTGCATCACGTCGATCATCAACGGCGACAACTCGAACTACGCGGGTGCGGCGCCGACCGTCTCGCAGTCCAGCTACAACACGCCGGTGGGCGTGGCCGCGACCAACGGCACGCTGAGCTACAAGCATCTGCTCTACTGGCTCGTGCAGCGCGCGAAGTCGATGGTCCCGGTGGATACCGTCATCGGCAACTACGATGCCCTGTATCAGTGGATGGGCCTGTTCCAGCCGACGATCACCGGCTTCGTCTCCCAGGCGCAGGAAGTCGCGGATGCGTCCGGCTTCCAGCTTCAGAAGCCGAACATCTTCCCCGGCCCGGTGAAGTTCGTGGTGGCCTCGGCGGCGCCGGCCGGCAAGCTGATCGGCATCACCCGTGCGGAGACGATCGAAGAGCTGCGCGAGGCGGGCGGCGATGTCGCGGAGGAAGACCGCGCGATCCTCAACCAGACGATCACCTACGTCCGGTCGGAAGTGACCGGCTATCGTCTGCTCTTCAAGGACACGCGCTACATCTTCGACTATACCTCGTAGTCGGCTACGTTCGGTGCCTGCCCCTACGGGGGCAGGCGCCTCGTCTCTTCCTCCGCAGGAAACAAGTTCTATGCCCAAGGCAATCATCCGCACCACCGGCTCGTTCATCCTCATGCACATTCGCACGGGGGAGACGGTGGAAATGAGTCGCCCGACCGTGCATCTCTGCGATGACTGGGTGCGCAACCAAGTCATGTTCAAGCAGATCGTCATCCTGGCCGACGACCTCCCGGACACGGCGAGCGACGCCGAGTTCGTGGAGTGGCTGAAGGAAAGCAAGGGCGACGCCGACCTCGCGGTGGCGAGCTACGCTTCCAAGTTCCGGCCGGAAGCCGAGAAGCCGCCGGTTAAGGAACCGGCCAAGAAAGGATGACATGGCCGGTGAGGCTCAGTCCCTAGACTTTCTGGTGGGCGCAGCAACCGTCATGGTTGGTGCGCCCGAAGAATTGTGGGACTTGACGCCGGCCGTGCATTCCCTCGGGCTGGTCAAGAATTTCTCGATCAAGGCCGATCCCCGCTACGTCACCCTGAGTTAT
>DAICYU010000144.1 GCA_027311485.1 Acetobacteraceae bacterium | reverse complement strand
GCGAGAGCTTCGATCGTAATTGCCGGTCCGGCTGTGCGGTGCCGGAAGCGGATATAGACCGGTTCGTGGCTGGCGTTCCCGGCGTTCACGAGGGCGATGTCAGCAGGATGGTGTTTGCCGGTGGCGCGTTGGACATCTTTTTCAATAACCGGTTACTGGCCCGGATCGCGGACGAGAAGTTCGCCCGATTGATCCTGACCTTGTTTGTCGGGCCTCATCCGGTATCGCAGCGATTGAAGCAGCAGTTGCTAGGCGTCAGGGATTAGACCATGAACGGATCAGGTTGTCCCGATCATGGTCCATGAAGTTTACGTTTTCAGCGAACGATTCCCGCCTTCTGCCTCAGGCGTTCGTGCGCTAGGGCCGTGGCTGTGGTCTCCTGCTTGGCAGCGTCCATTGCTCTCCGTCCCGTAACCGGTGGCGTCAAAGGCGCCGTTCTATGGGATCCAACCTAGGCCGATCGGGCTTACGCCTGCTTCCGCTCGATCAGGCTGCGCCGGATCTTCCGTCCGCGCTCCACCTTGTCCTCGATATAGGCCGCATCGCCCCACCGTACCGCGCGCGCCATCGCCTGGGCATCCTCGGTGAAGCGCGCCAGCATCTCCAGCAGCGCTTCCCGGTTGTTGAGGAAGATATCGCGCCACATCACCGGGTCTGACGCCGCGATGCGGGTGAAATCCCGAAACCCCGAGGCGGCGAAGTTCACGACCTCCTGCCGTGTCTCGTCCGCCAGATCGTCGGCTGTGCCGCAGATGGTGAACGCGATCAGGTGCGGCAGGTGCGACACGATGGCCAGAACGCGGTCATGGTGCTGCGGTGACATCCGTGCAATCTGGGAGCCGCAGCGGCGCCACAGTTCCGCAACCTTCTCCACCGCTGTGTCATCCGTGCCGGGCGGCGGCGTCAGCAGCGTCCAGCGTCCCTGGAACAGTTCGACGAACCCGGCATCGGGACCCGAGTGTTCGGTGCCCGCGATCGGATGCGCCGGCACGAAATGCACGCCTTCGGGCACCAGCGGCCCGACGTCGCGGATCACCGACTGCTTGGTCGACCCAACATCCGTCAGCACCGCGCCCGGCTTCAAATGCGGCGCTATTTTCTCGGCCAACCCAGCGAAAGCACCGACCGGCGCGCACAGCATCACGCAATCCGCGCCTTCGACAGCCGCTGCCGGATCCAGTTCCACCCGATCGGCGAAGCCCAGTTCGACCACCCGGTCCAGCGTCGTCCGGGTGCGCGCATTCACCACGATCTCGGTTGCGATATCGCCGCGCTGGCGGGCAATGCGGGCGACGGAGGAGCCAATCAGGCCGATGCCCAACAGGGTTAGGCGCCGGAAAACGGGTTCAGCCACGGTGCTGCCGCGCAAAGTCAGTGAACGCCTCGGTCACCATCGCGACTTCCTCGGCCAGGCCAACGGTGACACGCAGGCAGTGGGGCAGGCCATAACCGGCGACCTTGCGCACGATGATGCCGCGGGAGCGAAGGAACGCATCCGCCGCATTCGCCATCTCAGTCGTGCCCAGATCGACCAGCACGAAGTTCCCTTCGCTGGGCCAGACCTTCAGCCCCGCGGCCTGGATCCCGGCGGCCAGCTTCGGGCGATATGCGGCGTTGTGCGCGCAGCCTTTCTCCACCCAGCCCGGTTCGGACATGGCGGCGATCGCAGCGGCCTGTGCCGCGACGGAGACGTTGAACGGCCCGCGTACCCGGTTCAGCACATCGACAACCGCGGGCGGGGCATAGCACCAGCCAATGCGCATCCCGCCCAGGCCGTAGATCTTTGAAAAGGTCCGGGTCATGACCGTGTTGTCGGTCGCATCCACCAGCTTCACACCGGCGTCGTAATCGGCCCTGGTCACATATTCCGCATAAGCGGAATCCAGCACCAGCAGCACCTCCGGCGGCAAGGCCGCACGCAGGCGGGCGACATCCTCGGACGGCACCATCGACCCCGTGGGATTGTTGGGATTGGCCAGGAATATCAGCCTTGTCGATGGCGACACCGCCGCCAGCATGGCGTCGAGGTCGGCGGTCAGGTTGCGCTCCGGCACCTTGATCACACGGCTGCCCGCGTAGGTGCCGGCGATATGGTAGATCGAGAACCCATGCTCCGACATGACGATGTCGCGGCCCGGTCCGCCATAGGACAGGCAGAACTGATAGATCAGGTCGTCCGACCCGGCACCGCAGACGATCCGGGCAGGGTCCAGCCCCCAGCGCTTGCCGATAGCCTCACGCAGCCGGTCGGCGCCACCGTCCGGATAGCGGAACACATCCTGCACCACGCTCGCGATGGCGGCCTGGGCGGATGGCGGAACACCGAAGGCGCCCTCGTTGGACGACAGCTTGATGGTTCTGTTGGCACCGGGAACTGTGGATTCGCCGCCGACATAGGGGTGAATCGTCAGGATTTCCGGCCGCGGCTGGGCGGTGGTCATCGTGTACCTCCGCTGACCGGAACGGCGTAGTTGCCCAGAACGACCGGGCGGCGCAGGACGGAGCCGAGGTGACTGAGCCGCGCATCATCGTCGGCCAGGTAGCCTTCGACCTCTACCAGGACATTGGCGACCGGTGATCCTGCCGGGCGGAGCAACACCATGGTTTCCGGTTTCAGGCCTGCGGCGGTCAGTTCGCTGGACAGCCGGGTGCGGCTGACGTCGCTGTCGCATTCCAACCCGAGGAATGACCGGTCGTCGCCGCTGGCATCCGCCGGCGTCGCCGCGACGACCAGCGCATCCGTCTGCGCCATGCCGTCGGGCCGCGGCCGCCAGAATGGCAGGCGGGCGATGATGTGCAACCGCGGCTCATGATGCAGCAGCGCGACCCACCATGTATCGTTCTCGGACGGATGCGGCAGCACCGCGACCGCGGCATGGCTCTGGCTGACATCCACCATCGCCTGCCCGGGGCTGCCGTACAGCCGCAACGGCGTCAGCGCGCCAAAATGCTCCCGCGCCAACTGGGTCAGCGGCGCGCCCGGATCGCTATCGGAAACGGCCAGCGAGAAGCCACCCTGCATCGACGTCGTGCCCGCCAGCATTTCCCGCCAGATCCGCACCAGGGTAACCGGCGGCAGCGATCCGCGATGACGGGCCAGCAGCCGGCGGATGATGGACGCTTCGCGACCCGGCCGGAACGCGGCAGGTTTGCCGGATCTGGCAACATGCTCGACAACCTGGGCGCGCTGCATCAACAGGTCATGGATGGCATCATCGATCCTGTCGAGTTCCCCGCGCAACGCGGCCAGCCCGCCGTTACGCCAGTCATCTTGCGTTGCAGCGTCTCCCGCCGAAGGGGCGGCCGTTGATGCGTCAGCCGTTGAAACAGAAATGGACATTTTTCTCGCCGTCAGGGGGAGGCAGATTTAGCGGATGCGCACGGGTCTGCAAACCCATCCGGTAGTTGCCGTTGCCGATCACAGGTCCTATGGAGGCGCCGCGATGGATCAGCCCGCGATAAGCACCGATGTCGTCCACTCCCATGCCACGTTCGAGGATGGGATTGCGTTGGAATGTGGCGCTGTGCTGCGGCGCCATACCGTCGCGTTCCGCACTTACGGAACGCTGAACGCCGAACGCTCCAACGCCATCCTGGTATGCCATGCCCTGACCGGCGACCAGTATGCGGCGGAACGGCATCCGGTGACCGGCAAACCCGGCTGGTGGGACGCGGTGGTCGGGCCGGGCCGTCCGGTCGACACCGACCGGTTCTTCGTCATCTGCCCGAATGTGCTGGGTGGCTGCATGGGCAGCACCGGCCCGCTCAGCCTGCGGGACAATACCGATTCGCATGCGGGCGAACCGTGGGGCACCGATTTTCCGCCGATCACCATCCGCGACATGGTCCGGGCGCAGAAGCAACTGATTGAGCATCTGGGAATCCGGCGGCTGTTTGCGGTGATCGGCGGCTCGATGGGCGGCATGCAGGTTCTGCAATGGGCGGCACTGTATCCGGACGCCGTGTTTGCCGCCCTGCCGATTGCCACCGCATCCTATCACTCGGCGCAGAATATTGCCTTCCATGAGGTTGGGCGGCAGGCGATCTTCGCCGACCCCGATTGGCAAAACGGACGCTACTGGCAAAGCGGCCGGATTCCCGCCCGCGGCCTGGCCGTGGCGCGGATGTGCGCCCACATCACCTACTTGTCCGAGGAAGCGCTGACCCGCAAATTCGGCCGCCGGCTGCAGAACGCGCCCAAGGACAACTCCGAAGCCATCAGCCTGTTCGGGGAAATGTTCGAGGTTGAAAGCTACCTGCGCCACCAGGGCAGCACCTTCGTGCAACGTTTCGACGCGAACAGCTACCTGACGATCACCCGGGCGATGGACTATTTCGACCTCGCAGCCGATTCAGGCGGTGACCTGGCGGCGGCTTTCCGGGGTACGCGGACCCGGTTCCTGCTGGTTTCCTTCACCTCCGACTGGCTTTTCCCCACCAGCCAGAGCCGGTCGATCGCGCGGGCGCTGAACCGGGCCGGGGCGAACGTGTCGTTCGTGGAAATTCCCTCTGACAAGGGGCATGACGCGTTCCTTCTGGACGAACCGGATTTCCACCGCACCGTGGCCGGCTTCCTGCGCGGATGTGCCATCCATGCCGGCCTGAGCAAATGAGCACGCACGATCCCGTCCGGTTCATTGCCAAGAACCTGCGAGTCGATCTGGCCCTTATCGCCGGCATGATCGCGCCCCGGTCCCGCGTGCTGGATATCGGCTGCGGTGACGGCACCCTGATCGATCATCTGTTCCAGACCAAGCAGTGCGACGCGCGCGGCATTGAGATTGACATGGCTGAAGTCACCCGCGCCGTTGCGCACGGGTTGCCGGTGATGCACGGCGATGCCGATATCGATCTGGAGCATTATCCCGACGGCGCATTCGACTATGTCGTACTGTCACGCGCACTGCAGGCGGTGGAAAGGCCGCGTGCCGTGCTGCGGCAGATGCTGCGAATCGGCACACGGGCCGTGGTCAGCTTCCCGAATTTCGGCCACTGGCAGGTGCGGCTGCAGCTTCTGATAACCGGTCGAATGCCGATGACCGCGACATGGGACCGGCCATGGCACGAAACGCCGAACATCCATCCCTGCACCATCCGAGACTTCTTCGACCTGTGCGAACAGGATGGCTACGTCGTCGAGCAATGGCTTGCTGCCGACGACGGGGGACGGCGCGCCCCTTGGCGTCGCTTCTCCCGCCTGGCGAATTTGTTCGGGGAGCAGGGCGTGTTTCTGTTGCGGCACCGGTAAGGGGGCGCTGTTGCCGCTGACGGGCGTTATGCGGAACGCGGCCCTGGCGCCGCCGCGGCCGGCTCGGCGGCGATCGCGGCTGCTGCGCGTGGCCGCCCTTATTTCGCTGCTGCTGCATTTCGCGGTGCTGCTGGCGCTGATAATTTCGATCCGGCGCAAAAACACGCCCGAGGAACTGCCGCCGCCCGCGCCGGTGGCAATGGTCTTCGAAAGCGGACATAAGACGGCCCCGACCCTGCCCCAACCGGGCCGGCAGGCAAGTCCACCCGCGCAGCCGCCTCCCACGCCTTCGCCACCACGCGAAGAACCACTGCCGCTTCCGCCACCCATGCCACCACCGCCGGCACCGGAAGCGCCGCCTGCGCCCACGCCGCCGACCCCACCGACCGCACAACCGGCGCCTGCCGCCCCACAGCCGCCGGCCGAGACGAAGCCCGCCCCCACGCAGCCACCGCCGCCGCCGACCACAACGCCGGAGGTCACCGTTCCGCCACCCCCGGCACCGCCCACCACCGCACCGCGCACGCCTCCGCCGGTTCCCCAGCCGTCCGCCCGGCCTGCGCCACAACCGCCTGTCAGCAAGCCCGCCCCGAAGTCGGACGCATTCCCGCCGATGATGAACTTCAGCTTCGGCAGGCCGCTGCAACCACCAACCCGCACGCGGCCCACCCATCATTTCCAGACCGGGTTCAACATGTCCCTCGCCCCAGCCGTGAGGGGAAAGACCGACCTGACGCCATTTGCGGACAGGGACGTGGATGCCGCCCAGGCTGACTGGCGCAATGCGCTCAGCCGTTGGGTGTCCGAACATGCGTTCTATCCGCCGGAGGCGCGCCGGGAAGACCAGGAGGGTGACTCAACCGTACACATCATTATGCAACCGAACGGTCGGGTCACCATGGTCGATCTGGTCGGTCGCTCAGGCTCGGTGTGGCTGGATACGGGGCTTCTGGCGCTGTTCCGGAACGCTCATTTGCCAGCGCTGCCGTCGGGAATGAATGAGCCGTTCGAGTTCGATTTCACCATGCACTACGTGCTGGAACGCATGCCCCGATAGTTACGCCGCATCGGCGAGTACCAGGCGGCGTTTCGGCGTGGCCTGGACCGGCATTCCAGCGTAAACATCCTTGACCGCCTCAACCATGGTCACACCCGCCAG
This sequence comes from Acetobacteraceae bacterium, assembly GCA_027311485.1. GTDB lineage: Bacteria > Pseudomonadota > Alphaproteobacteria > Acetobacterales > Acetobacteraceae > Rhodopila. The sequence goes on along the minus strand of DAICYU010000144.1, from coordinate 1,997 downwards.
GCCGGGCATCATCTTTCGACCGATGGTTTCGAACAGCGGCGCGCTGCGCAGCACCACGCGTATCGGCAGCGGCGGCATCCACAGCGCGGCATCCCGCCGTTCCACCCGGAACAGCCCTCCGGCCAACAGACGGCCAAGTTGGCCCGTGGAGTACGGCAGACCGTGCCCGAACGGCGTGCTCTCACGGTACGCCCACCACCCGGTCCGGTTCGGCACGACGATCAGCAGCCTGCCATCGTCCTTGAGCACACGCCACGTTTCACGCAGCAGCCGCCTTGCATTGTCGGCCAGTTCCAGCCCATGCACCAGCAGGATCCGGTCGAAGGCCAGGTCGGCGAAGGGCAAACTGTCCTCCTCGGCGGCGCAGGACAGGTTGGGCGACCCCGCCGGCCAGCGGATCGCGCCCATTTGCCCTGGCGTCAGGGCAATGCATCGCGTTGCCTGCTCACGCCAAAGACGTAAGTATGGTGTGGCATAGCCGATGCCGAGAACTGAATCCCCCTGGGCAGAGGGCCACATCGCCAGCAGCCGTTCGCGCAACAGCCGGGCGGTGACGGCGCCGGAGGCCGACCCGTAGAATGCCGCCGCGATATGTTCATCGGCCATCATGTCTTGAGTGTATAACACGTCCGCCGGTTTTCGATCGAATGAACGAGTGCTAGGAAACCCTCCATGCCAGTGACAGCAACACCCATCCCGATTCTCAAGGATAACTACGCTTGGCTACTGCGCGAAAGCGCCACCGGGGCGACCGCGATCGTCGATCCGGCCGATGCGCAGCCGGTGATCGAAGCGATTGAGAAGGCGGGCGGCCGGCTGGATATGATCCTGCTGACGCATCACCATGCAGACCATACCGCCGGCACGGAGGAGGTGCGGGCGCGGTTTGGCTGCCCCGTGGTTGGCGCGGCGGCGGACCAGCATCGCCTGCCCAGGCTGGATGATGCGGTGCGGGAGGGGGATACCGTCACCCTCGGCAATGCGACGGCGCGGGTAATCGAAACGCCTGGCCATACACGTGGGCAAATCAACTTCTTTTTCGGCGATGGCGCCGTGCTGCTGTCTGGCGACACGCTGTTCAGCCTGGGGTGCGGCCGCCTGATAGAAGGCACCGCAGAGGAGATGTTCGCCAGCCTGCGCAAGCTCGCCGCCCTGCCGCCGGAGACGATGGTGTGCTGCGGCCACGAGTACACCGAGAGCAATGCGCGATTTGCCCTGGCGGTCGACCCGGACAATGCCGAGTTGCACAGGTTCGTGGGGAAAGTTGAGCAGTTGCGGGCCGCCGGCCAACCCAGCGTTCCATCGGTCCTGGCCGATGAGCTGAAGGCCAACCCATTCCTGCTGGCACCTGACGCAGCCCAGTTCGCCCGCTTGCGCGCCCAAAAAGACCGGTTCTGATCAGAGGAAAACGTTATGAAGCTATACTACTCACCGACAAGTCCGTACGTCCGGAAGGTTATGGCCTGCGCGATCATGCGCGGCCTGGATGGCCGGATTGAGAAGCAGCCGAGCAATCCTCATGAGTCACCAGCTGATCTGGTGGCGGACAATCCGCTGTCGAAGGTGCCGTGCCTGGTTACCGACGATGTAATGTCGCTGTTCGGCAGCCAGTTGATCTGCGAATACCTCGACAGCCTGGGCGACGAACTGCCGTTGTTCCCCGCACAGGGCGCAGCGCGGTGGCGCGCGCTGAAGTTCCAGTCGCTGGGCGACGGCATCCTTGACGCGGCCGTACCATGCCGAGGTGAGCAGGGCAAACCCCAGGAAGCCGCCCGCGACGCGCAGATTGCACGCTTCAAGGCCGCGATCAGCCGCACAGTCGACGCGCTGGAGGCCGATCCGCCGCACAAGCATGTCGATATCGGCTCCATCACCGTCGCTTGTGCGCTGGGCTACCTGGATTTCCGCTTCGGGTCCGACCCCTGGCGAGCGAACCATCCGAAGCTGGCCGCCTGGTATGAGGCGTTCTCGCAAAACAAGGGCCTGCCCGAAACCGC
>DAICYU010000143.1:1942-8433 GCA_027311485.1 Acetobacteraceae bacterium | reverse complement strand
TGGATATGCGCGGTGACCGGATTGTGGCGAGATCAAGATGATTACAAAACGCGGTCTTATTGCGGCCGGGATCGGATTCGGCATCCGCGCAGCAGGCGCGGCCACAACCCCTCCGCAGGAAACCGTGTTACGGCTCGGCTATCTCGCATCGCGCAGCTCCCAGATCGGCCGCGGTGCTGCGGAACTGGCGGGCCAGGTCGCCCGCCTGACCGACAGCCGTATCCGGGTGGAGGTTTATCCTAACAGCCAGATCGGCGCGGAGGCGGAGCTTCTGCAGGCGGTCGCGCACGGCACCGTCGATATGGCGTTCCTCACCAGCGCGGTCCTTGGTTCCTTCGTGCAGCCGCTGGGTATCTTCGATATCCCGTTCCTGTTTCGCGACCTGGCCCATGCGCGCGCGGTGATGGACGGCCCGATCGGACAGGACGCGCTCGCGGCGTTTCGCGCGCGCGGCGTCGTCGGCCTGGCCTGGGGTGAAAACGGTTTCCGCCATCTGACCACAGCCACGCGCACCGTCCGGTCCGCCGCGGATGTGAAAGGACTCCGGATCCGGGTACCGCAGTCGGAGGTGATGCTGACAGCCTTCAGGGCCTTGGGCACCGACGCCCAGCCACTGGCCTTCAATGAGCTGTATGGCGCGCTCGCCACCGGACGTTTTGAGGCGCAGGAGAATCCAATCTCGACCATCACCGCGGCAAGGTTCTACGCGGTGCAAAAGCACCTCAGCCTGACCGGGCACGTGTATTCGCCCGCGGTGATTGTCATCAACGGGGGTGTCTTTGACAGTATCGCCCCACCGGACCAGGCGGCGTTGCGGCGGGCCGCCCAGGCCGGGGCCAAGGTATCGCGCACGGCATCGGAAGTCGCGGATCGCAACGGCGTTGCGGACCTGCAGAGCAATGGGATGCAGGTGATCCGAAACTGCGACCGAGCATCGTTCGTCGTCGCGATGGCGAGCGCCGAACCAACCTTCGTCAAGCTTTTCGGCCAGGACCGCATCGCCGCCGTCCGTAACACCAAGGCTGGCTGATCCCATGACGAACCTCGGCTTACGACCGCGTATCGCGGGCGGTTTCGCTATTCTGATTGCGCTGCTGCTGTCAGCCTCGGTGATCAGCAACACCCAGTTGCGGTCCGTCCAGCGGTCGACCCATACGGCGGTGCAGGCCACCGCCGCCGCCGACGCGACCAGTGCATTCAGCCGCTCGGTCCTGGCGATCCGGCGGGACGTGCTGGCGTTTCTGCGGCTGGAATCAACGGCGGATCGTCTTGCGACGCAGTTAGCCCTGGACAAAGCGCAGCAGGAGGCGGAGCGGCTGCGTGCCGTGATCGGCGACCGTGCAAATCCGCTGCAGGCCGGCCTGACCGACTATAAGTCGCTGTTTCAAACAGCGGTTGAGCACTCGGCGGCCAAACAGAAGGCGCAGGCGACGGTCGTGCGGGAAGGTGCCATCGTCGGCAACGTCGCACATGCCTTGACGCTGCGCCTGAACAGCAAGGGCGATGCGGCTGCCGCAACCGCCCTGCGGATGCAGGAGGCCGTTCAGGCGTTGCTGACCTTTAACGCACGACACCTCGCCAGTCACGACGCCGGGGACGCCGAAGTGGTCGCCGTGGAGGCTGACCGTGCTGAACGCGAGCGCACCTCCCTGGAAGGTCGGCTTGCGCAGGGTGATCCCGCTCAGGCGTTGGCCGCCTCGGCCGCGCCGGATCTGCGCAAGCTCGCGGAGGCCGCCGGCAGTGTTGTCGCGAACACGTCCAGGCTGGACGACGATCTGCAGCGCATGACGAAAGTCGGGAACCGGGTGACCGACGCGATCGAGGTGCTGCGGGTCGATGCCATCAAGGCGGAAAAGGCCAGCCTTGAGGTGACGGCGACGACTGCGGATCACGTCCAGCAGACTGTTCTCTGGACTGCGGTGATCGCCGTCCTCGCGGGCTTGGCGATCGCAACCGCGGCGGTTCTGTCCGTCACGCGCCCGCTCAGCCGCGTAACACGGGCCATGACCGCACTCGCCCAGGGCAATCTCGATGTCGCCGTCGATGGCGCGGACCGACGGGATGAGATCGGCGCCATGGCCAGCGCTGTGCTGGTGTTCAAACGCAACATGATCGAAACCGAGACGCTGCGGGCGGAGCAGGAGCGTCAGAAAGCTGCCGCCGCCGCCGAGCAGCAGGCGGCGCTGCGGCGCATGGCGGATTCGTTCGAGGAATGGGTCGGCGGTGTGGTGCGCGCAGTGGGCTCTGCCGCGACCGAAATGGAAGCCACCGCGCGGTCCATGAGCGACACCGCCGATCTCACCAACAACCGCTCCGCCGCGGCGGCGGAGGCGACTCACCGGACCTCGACGGACGTGCAGACGGTGGCCAGCGCCACCGAGGAGCTGGCGGCTTCAATCCGGGAGATCAGCCAGCAGGTGGCGCATGCGGCGTCGATGACGGGCCGCGCCACCGAGGATGCGAAGCGGACGAATACGGTGGTCGGCGCCCTGACCGGCAACGCCGAGCGGATCGGCGAAGTGGTGCAACTGATCGGCAACATTGCCCGGCAGACGCATCTGCTGGCGCTGAACGCCACGATCGAGGCGGCACGCGCCGGCGATCACGGCAAGGGCTTTGCCGTGGTGGCTTCGGAAGTAAAGACCTTGGCCGATCAAACGGCGGGGGCGACCGAGGAAATTGGCCAGCAGATTCTGGCGATCCAGCAGGCCAGCCGGGAGGGCGCCGAGGCGATCCGCGGCATCGCCGCCACCGTTGGCGAGATCAACGCGGTTGCCACCGCCATCGCGGCGGCGGTGGAAGAGCAGGGGGCGGCCACGCAGGAGATTGCCCGCAGTTCCCAGAATGCGTCACGCAGCACGCAGGAGGCAGGGGACAACGTCGCCCGGGTCGCTGATGCGGCGGCCGGAGCGGGGACGGCCGCAACCCAGGTACTTGGCGCCGCCGAGGCGCTGGCGCGTCATGCGGATCAACTCGGCGGCGAAGTGGCCAGCTTCCTCGCCGGGGTGCGCGCCGCCTGACAACACGGCGACCAGCGGTGCGGGAAGGCATGGCCTCCGCACCGCTGCAATGCAAACAGAACCTACGCGCCCTGGCCCCAGTCCAGTTCAAGCCCGCCGTCGATGGTGAAGCTCTGCCCGGTGACATAGTCGGCCGCCGGGCTTGCCAGGTAGACGGCGAGTTCGGCGATCTCCTCCGGTTCGCCGATCCGGCCAAGTGGAATGCGCGACTCGGCTTGGCGGCGCTTTTCTGGATCCTTGGCTCGGCCTGCCGTCATCGGTGTGCGGATCATCCCGGGCGCGATTGCATTCACAGTGATTTTGTCGCGCGCCACTTCCAGCGCCAGGCTGCGGGTGAACGTCAGCAACCCGCCCTTCGACGCACCATAGGCGGCGGCGTTCGGGCTGGGAATCGCCTCATGCACCGACGTGATGTTGATGATCCGGCCGCCGCCGCCCTCGGCCTTGCGGGCCTGGATGAAATGCCGCGAAAAATAAAACGGCCCGTTCATGTTGGTGTGGATGACGCGGTCCCACGCCTCACTCTGGGTTTCGGCGACCGGTGTACCATCGGCACCCACCCCGGCAGCGTTCACCAGGATGTCCGGCGCGCCGAGTTGCCCCAGCGGACTGCCCCGGTCATCGAACAGCGTGGCGACCGCGCGCTGATCGGTCACGTCGACCTGGCATATGGTGGCGTTGCACCCGGCGGCTTCCACAAACTTCCGCGTTCGGCCGGCGCCGTCTGCATCGCTGTGGAACAGGATCAGCACATCGGCGCCTTCCCGCGAGAACGCGTGGGCGGTGGCCTGCCCGATCCCGGAATCGGCGCCGGTGACGATCGCCACCTTGCCCTCAAGCCGCTTGGCCATGTCCGGCCTCCCTTGCTCCTTCTGGCGTGAACCGGGGGCAGCGGCGGTGGTTGCCTGCCGACGCGGATTATCGGCATGCGGTTTTATCGGCACGCGAATCCCGCGCCTCGTGTCCGCCATGTCACGCTGTGGCTTGTTCCGAAGCGAAAACCGGCCGCGCGTTCTTGACACTTGCACACCCCGTCGTTAGCAAGCCCCCGCTTTCCGGCACGGCAGTTTGCCAGGGGGCGGACATGAATCAGGATCAGGGCGGCCCGGACTCCTCTTTCGAGGATCGTCTCAAGGCGGCCCGCAGTAAGCAGGGTCTCGACGCCCAACCCAAGCGCCCCTCGGATGACCGGGGCGGCCTGAACGGGTCAGCGATGGGAATTGGCTTACGAGTTGGTTTGGAACTGGTTTCGGCCCTTGTCGTGGCGGTCGCCATAGGTTACGGGCTGGACAGAATTTTCCACACCACGCCGATCCTGACGGTGGTGTTCGTACCTTTGGGCGGTGCGGCGGGCGTGGCAAATCTTTGGCGCATTCTCGCGCCGAAGAAGTCTGATTGATTGCGGGGGCAGGCAGCGTGGCGGCCGAGGGTTCAAGCAGTATCGACGCGCTGGCGCAGTTCCAGCTTCACACGACGTTGGGTCCGTTGGGCGCGTCTGTGAATTTCACGCAGGCCAACCTGATGATGGTCGTCGCCAGCCTGGGTGTACTGGCCCTGCTGTATATCGGCATGAAGCCCAGGGCGATGGTGCCAGGCCGGCTTCAGGCCGCGGCCGAGATGGGGTATGAATTCGTCCTGTCGATGTGCACCGAGCAGATCGGGCCGGAAGGGCGCCGTTATTTCCCGCTGGTGTTCACCATCTTCTTCTTCATCCTGTTCGGCAATCTGCTGGGCGTTTTCCCGTATTTCTTCACCTTCACCAGCCACATCATGGTCACACTGGCGCTGTCAGTGTTCGTGTTCGTCCTGGTGACGATCGTGGCGTTGAAGGAACATGGGCTGCACTTCTTCAGCTACTTCCTGCCGGAAGGCATCCCGACGATCCTGGCACCGTTGATGGTTGCGATCGAGATCATCTCCTATTTCTCTCGCATCATCTCCCTGTCGGTTCGTCTTTTCGCCAACATGATGGCTGGCCACGTAATGCTGGAGGTGTTTGGCGCCTTCATCATCATGCTGGGCGGCCTTGGATTGCTGGGCTTCATCCCGGCGGCTCTCTCGCTTGGGGTCAACACGCTCCTGATCGGGTTCGAACTGCTGGTGGCCACCCTGCAAGCGTATGTCTTTGCGGTCCTGACCTGCATCTATCTGCACGACGCGGTTCATCTGCACTGATATCGGGCATCAACCTCTGGAAATAGCCGGGCGGATGTCTCCGCTCGTGCCCTCTGTTAAAACGAAAGGAAATCGGACTATGGACGTCGCTTCCGCCAAGATGCTGGGTGCCGGCATTGCCATGATCGCTCTCGCCGGGGTCGGCATCGGCATGGGCACGATCTTCGGTTCGCTGGTCAACAGCGTGGCGCGCAATCCCGCTTCTCGTGACCGCGTGTTCGGCTTGGCCATTCTCGGCTTCGCGCTGACGGAAGCCGTTGCGCTGTATGCGCTGGTTATCGCCTTCATCATCCTGTTCGTCTGATAAGGACGGGCGTGCCCCAGCGCGCCCGCAACGCACCATGACGCGACCCCGCCGGATTATCCCGCTTCTGGCGGCGGGCTTTGGAAGCCTGCTGCTGGTGCCTGCCGCCGCCTGGGCGGAGGGTATGCCCCAGCTCAACTTCAGCACGCCGCTGACCATCAGCCAGGTGGTCTGGGGCGCGATCATCTTCGTGGTGCTTTATATCCTGCTCGCCCGTGGCGGCTTGCCGCTGGTCGGTTCGGTGCTGGAGGAGCGGGCTGCGAAGATCGGCAAGGACCTGGAAGAAGCACGTGCCGCCAAGGTGCGTGCCGACGCCGGTATGGCGGAGGCTGATCAGGCCACTGCCAAGGCCCGTGCCGAGGCGCAGGCCGCGATCAACGCGGCTGTTGACCAGGCCAAGAAAGCCGCCGCCGCCCAAACCGAAGCGCTGAACGCTCGGCTCGACAAACAACTGCACGACTCCGAGGCGCAGATCGCCCAGGCCCGTACCGGGGCCATGAGCGCGCTGCGTCAGGTCGCCACCGAGACTGCGGCGACCGTGATCGATCGGCTGACCGGTTCCGCCCCCGATACCGGGCGCCTGGACCAGGCGATCGGTTCGGCGCTGGCGTCCCGCGGCATCGGCTGACAGGAGCAGACCAAAATGCATGAGGTTGGTTTCTTCGCCGAACCGCCCAACTGGGTGATGATCGCGTTCTTCCTGTTCTTTATCCTGTTCGGGAAGAAGCTTTGGGGCGCGCTCGCCGGCATGCTCGATAACCGGGCGGCTACTGTTCGGGCCGAACTGGAAGAAGCGATGCAGCTGCGGCGCGAAGCCGAGGCGATGCTGCGCGATGCCGAAAAGCAGCGTGCCAACGCGCTGAAGGATGCCCAGGCGCTGATCGAAGGCGCACGTGCCGAAGCGGCCCGCGTGGCTGCGGCCGCGGCTGCGGAAGCAGAAGCCTCCGCCAAACGGCGGGAGCAGATGGCTATCGATCGGATCGCGGCGGCCG
>DAICYU010000143.1:0-1932 GCA_027311485.1 Acetobacteraceae bacterium | reverse complement strand
GCACATCCAGCTGCACGCCGCCGCTCATGCGCTCGGCGCGGATGTTGCCCAGCATCACGTGGGCGTCGGTGACCGTGGGCTGCGCGCCGCCGCGGCCGAAGTCGCAACCGCCGCCACCCGTCAGTTTCTGGCCGAAGGCTTGACGGTGGAAGCGGACGCGAGGCTGATCGACCAGGCCATCACGCAGCTTCCCGCCGCGCTGGCGCACCGCCGCGCCGCCTGATCCTGAGCGTCCTGCACCAACAGGCAATAAATCCCGCATGCGAAGGCTGATGCAGCCGGCGCATGCGGGATTTTCGATTCAACGATCTGCCGGAACGGCACCATCACGGGATGGTGCCGTTCGGCCTGAGTCGGGTCAGGCGGAAACGAACAGCCGGTCGAGCGGCTTGTCCCACAGCCGGACCCCACCGGTAATGCCGGCGCCGTTGGAAACCAGTTGCGCGTTGGTCGGCAGGTCAATTTCAACGTTCTTGGCATCGCCGCCGCCGATATACAGCGCGTCGTAACCCACCAGTGTGGTGATACACGCCAGGACGCGCCGCAGCCGCCGGTTCCAGCGCTTGCGCCCAACCCGGCGGTAGGCGGCGACGCCGATGAACTCATCGTATGTCTTGCCCTTGTGGATCGGATGCTGGCTGAGTTCCAGATGAGGCGCTGGACACCCGTCCTGGAACAAGGCGAATCCCAGCCCGGTGCCCAGCGTGATGACGCATTCCAGCCCCTGGCCCTTGATCACCCCCAGTCCCTGCACCTCGGCATCATTCAGCAGCCGGGTCGGCTTGCCGAGTTTTTCGGTCAGCGAGGCCGCCAGCGGAAAATGCCGCCATGCGTTGGTGCCCAGGTTCGGCGCGGTCAACACCTGTCCCTGGCGCACCACGCCGGGGAAACCGACCGAGATGCGGTCGAATCGGCCCAGCGGCCGCGCCAGGTCGATCAATGCATCCAACACCGCTGATGGTTCGGACTCGGCCGGCGTATCGACGCGGTTTGGCCCGTCGACCATTTGTCCATCGGGGTCAAGCAGCCCCGCCTTCAGGTGCGTGCCGCCGATGTCGAACGCCAGCGTCATCGGGCCGTGGCCGGGCGTTGGATCGGGGTTGATGTCCATGGCTGGTGTCGTCCTGATTTTGTCTGCTTCCAGATAGGCAGCGAAGCGGGCGGGAACAGGTCAGCGCGGCTGCAGTACGCGCCAGATTCCATCGACAGCGCCGACTTCGCGCGGTGCCTCGGTACCCTGCGCGCTGATCAAACCGCGCAGAAAGACCAGCCCGCGGGTCCGCCTGGTGACTTCGCCGCGCAGGAAGATGAACGCGCCCGGCCGGATGGCGTCGAGGAAGTGTGTGTTGAGCTGGATCGTGGTGCAGGGCGCCCGTTCGGCGGCTGCCCAGGCCAACAGGCTCAGGCCGTGATCGGCGAAGGCCATCAGCACACCGCCATGGACGACGCCGCTGGGGTTCGCATGCTCATCGGTGGTTTGCAGGCCGTACAGCCACTGCTGGCCGTCGCGCCGCGCAAACGGGATGCCCAATCCGCCGGGCAGGGCGGCACGTGGCATCGGACGCCAGCCATCGGCCGCCGGATCGTAGTGTGTCATAGCGCGTCCAGTCGATCCGGCAGTTCGAGCAGATTTTCCAGGCGGATATGGGCTTGTTCGATCGCTGGCGCCTCGGCGTGCATCCAGCCCCAGGGACCGCGGCGAAGGAACACGGCTGTCATCCCGGCCTGACGGCTGGGCAGCACGTCATTGTCCAGCCGGTCGCCGACATAGGCGATGGCCTCCGGCGGTTCGTTCGCGGCTTCGGCAACCTTGGCGAAGAAGCGCGGGTCCGGCTTGGCGATGCCCCAGCCGCCGGAACTGGCGATCAGATCGGCTGGTAGATTGAGCCGGGCCAGGGCAGCCTCGGACTCGATGGGCTGGTTGCCGGCGAT
>DAICYU010000142.1:286-8442 GCA_027311485.1 Acetobacteraceae bacterium | reverse complement strand
ATTGGCGCGCGCATCCGCCGGCGGCCGCCATCGGCGCCGTGTTCCAGGGCAATCCGTCCCATGGACTGCGGGCCGCATGGCTGACCGGGGCGCTGATCGCGTTGGATTGCCGGTCCGTTGGCTTCACCGTCGCCGCGGCGCCGGTGCTCGATCTCTCGGTCCCCGGCGCGCATGATGTGATCGGCGACCGCGCCTTTGCCTCCCATCCCGTCGCGGTGGCCCGCCTGGGCGGCGCGCTTGCCAACGGACTGCTCGCCGCCGGGGTGCTGCCGGTCGCCAAGCATGCGCCGGGGCATGGCAGGGCAGGGGTGGATAGTCATCTTGCGCTGCCGCGGGTTGACGATGATGATCTGGCAGCCGATCTCAGGCCCTTCGCGCTGAATGCTGGACTGCCGTGGATGATGACCGCCCATATCGTTTACCGGGCGATCGACCCCATGCATCCGGCGACCTTGTCGGCTACGGTGATCGGGCCCGTGATTCGTGGCCGTATCGGCTTTGAGGGAGTGCTGGTGACCGACGATCTGGCGATGAAGGCACTGTCCGGTGCGCCGGCCGATCTGGCCGTGCAGGCTCTGGCGGCCGGCTGCGACCTGGCGCTGTATTGCAGCGGCGACTTCGCATCGACCGAGGCGCTGCTGCGGCGCTGCCCGGCGCCCACCGAGGCGGCGTTCCACCGGCTGCGCGCCGCCCGCAACGCGGCCGCGACCCGCCGCCTGACGCTGGACGCCGCGGCGCTGGCCGAAGAACGGAAGCGGCTGCTGGCATGACGATCCGGCGGCCACGGTGAACCACCTGATTCTGGACCTGGTGCTGGCCGTGGTGCCGGCCATCCTGGCGATCACCCTGCATGAGGCGGCACACGGCTACGCCGCGCTGGCCCTGGGCGACACCACGGCGCGCGATGCCGGCCGGCTGACGCTGAACCCGATCGCGCATATCGACCGCTTCGGCACGATCATCCTGCCGGGATTCCTGCTGGTGACGCAGTTGCTGCTGCCGCCGCACCGCATCTTCTTCATGTTCGGCTGGGCCAAACCGGTGCCGGTGGCCGCCTACAAGTTCCGCGATCCCAGGCGGGGCATGGCACTGGTCGCCACCGCCGGCCCGCTGATGAACTTCTTCCTCGCCTGGATCGGCGCCCTGCTGATGCCGATGAGCGATAATCCAAGCATGGCGCAGCAGCTGTTTGGCCAGTTCCTGATCTACTTCATGCTGTCCAACATCGTGCTGGGGCTGTTCAACCTGCTTCCGGTGCCGCCGCTGGACGGAGGGCGGATCGCCGTCGGCATCCTCCCCCTCCCGCTCGCCCGCGCCTGGGCTCGGCTGGAGCGTGCCGGCATCTTGCTGGTATTGCTGGTGGTGTTCATCCTGCCGCGGATCAGCGGCTACGATCCGGTCGGGCAGGCGCTGAATCACGTCCTGCCATGGGCGTTCCGGGTCATTTTCTGGCTGGCCGGCAAGAACATTGGCGGCTTCGATGGAAACGTCATCTGAAGCGGCGGAAAACCTCGTCCTCCGGCTGGAGGGGTTCGAGGGACCGATGGACCTGCTGCTGGACCTCGCCCGCGCGCAGAAGGTCGACCTGGCAAAAATTTCAATCCTCGCCCTGGTCGAACAATTCCTGGCGGTGATTGAGGGGGCCCGCCGCGTCCGCCTGGAACTCGCCGCCGACTGGCTGGTCATGGCCGCTTGGCTCACCTGGCTGAAATCCCGCCTGCTGGTCCCCGCACTCGCCGATGACCTGGAGGACGGGGAGATGGCGGCCGAAGCCCTGGCCGAACGCTTGCGGGAGATGAATGTCGTCCGCACACTGGCCGCTTGGCTTGCCGCCCGGCCCGTGCTTGGCCAGGATGTGTTTGCCCGCGGCGCGCCCGAGGACCATGCGGAATACGACCGTTCCCGCATTCTGCTGGAGGCCGGGCCGTTCGTGCGCGCCTACCTGATGGCGATCCGGCGCGGCACACGATCGACGCACTATGCGCCACGCCCGCCGACGCTTTGGACGGTACAGGATGCGCTGCGCCGGTTGGGCGAACTGGTCGGCAGCCTGCCCGACTGGATGACGCTGGAGACGTTCCTGCCGGGGCATCTGAACAATCCGACCGAGCGCCGGGCGGCGCTGTCCAGCACGTTGATCGCCAGCCTGGAAATGGCGCGCGGCGGTACCGTGCGGTTGCGGCAGGAGGAGGCGTTCGGGCCAATTCTGTTGCGCCAGTCCGGCGATGATGCTGATAAGGACGCATGAGTGATGAACCCGAGGAGAAGGCACCCCCTCCGCCGCGGGACCCGGACGACGATGCGCTGCGCTTGGCCGAGGCGCTGATCTTCTCCAGCGCCGAACCGGTGTCCCCCCGGTCGCTGGCGCGGGTGTTGCCTGACGATGTCGATGCCGATGCGGTGCTGGCCGCACTGCGGTTGCGCTATGCCGGCCGCGGTGTGGAACTGGTGGATGCGGGCAATGGCGTGATGTTCCGCACGGCGCTGGACCTCGCCCCTCGGCTGCGCCGGGTGATCGAGGTGCCGCGCCGTCTGCCCCGCGTGGCGATGGAGACGCTGGCGATCGTCGCCTATCACCAGCCGGTCACGCGCCCCGAGATCGAGCATATCCGCGGCACCGCGCTGTCGCAGCAGACATTGGATTTGCTGCTGGAACTCGACCTGATCGCGCCGAAGGGCAGGCGGGAGGGGCCGGGGCGGCCGACGTTGTGGGGCACGACTCCGGCGTTTCTGGCGCATTTCGGTCTGAAGGACCTGCGGGAGCTGCCGCGGCGGGAGGATCTGCTTCTGGAAACCGCGCCACCCAAGCCGTCGCCCGAGGCCATTCCCGCCGATTTGAGCACGCCTGACGCGCCGAATGATGATGCCGGATAGTGAGGCGGCGCCGGACATCGCAGCGCGGGTGCCGTGGCGATGGCCACATCGGAACCCCGCGAGCCGGCCCGGGCGCTGAGACAAGGCGCGTTGGCCGACCCGTTCTGGCTTGGCGTGCCACGGCGGCGTTACGACAGCCGCTCCAGTCGGTGGCCTGCGCGATGGCGCTGGGCGTGGCCGCGTCGACCGCCGCCCTTGCGGATGGCGGCCTCGATTTGAGCCTGCCGTCCGCGCCCATGCCACTTCAACCGGCCGTCGCGGACACCGCCATGGTGGCTGATCCGGCAGCCGCGGCCTCGTCCGTCACGGGATGGGGCGCCCGCGCCGCCCGGGTTCGCGAAACACAACCCAGCTGGAGCAGCCCGCTGGTCACCAGCACCGGTCTGCTGGAGCAGCGGCTGCGCTTTGACCTGCAGCAGCAGAGTGCCGGCAACGGCACCGGTACCACGGTCATCGACAGTGGCAAGGGCGTGGATGTGATCGTCAGCGACTCAAATGAGATTCAGATCGGCGCCATTCCCTATTCGCTGCGCAGTGGCTCTGCCGGCTCATCGGGTCGGGCCGGGGTGGCCTCGGCCGCTGGCGTCAATGATTGGGCCTTCCTGCGTGTCAAGCAGCGCCTGGCCAGCGCACCCGCCGAGGCAGGAAACTATATACTGACCGCGCTGTTGCAGGTGCAGGCGCCGGCCGGTGCCGCGTCGTTCACCAACAACACCTGGGTCTGGATACCAACACTGGCCGCCGGCAAGGGGTGGGGCGACTTTGACATTCAGGCTACGGTCGGCGGGTCCATCCCAGCCTCCCGCGCCGGCGTCATAGGCTATCAGGTGCAGACGAATCTCGCCCTGCAATACCGCTTCATGCGGTTATTCTGGCCGCAACTGGAGATCAACTGGACCTACTACGCCAACGGCCGGCGTGGTGGCTTGAACCAGGTGTACCTGACGCCGGGCCTGGTGCTGGGGCGTTTTGCGCTGACTGACCGGGTGAGGTTTTCCATAGGGCTGGGCTACCAGTCGGCGGTCGCGCCTGCCTATCGCCCGACACCGCTCACCCCTGCCTATAACCACGCCTGGATCCTCTCGACCCGGATGAATTTCTGATCGTTCTTGCGACGTGTCGCTGCGGGTACTCGCGTCACCGTCTGGCAGGGATGCTGATCGATCGGAAGCGGATACGCCAGATAATGATGTTCCTAAAGAATCTACTTATCAGCGTGTTGCGGCATGGCCATATATCTTCGATTCCAGCATGTGAACAGTATCACCTGCGCAGGGTCGGTCCGAAATAACTCCCTGGTTCGGCGCTGGATGATTCCGGTCACGTATATTATCAAAAACGACCGGGCCGGCGAAGCGAACAGGCGAACGCACCGGCTTGGGACTTGTCTCTATTCAGACACGATATATAACAGGCGGCGACTTCGGGCAAGAGGGATCCATGAAGAAGCCGGTCATTGCTGTAGTGGCTGTTGTCGCAGTCGCTGCCGTTGCGGGGGGCGGTTATGGGTGGGCACGGCATCAGGGCCAGGTTGCCCTGGAGCAGGCCACACAGGGGATCCGTGCCGGCCTTTCGCCGAATGGATCCTTTACCTATGCCTCCGCCGATGTGCATCCCTTCCAGCACGCGGCCGACCTGTCCACCGTCGCCTTGCGCGCTACGGACGGCACGCTCCTCACCGCCGATCATGTCACCATCGTGAGCGATGGAGACGGCAGGATCTCGAACCTGCACGCCAGCGGGCTGCGCATCAAGGGCACTGCCCAGGATGGTTCGGCAACGGCTGCGACCTTCGACGGCAAGGACATTTCGTTCCAGCCCCCCGTAGCCGGCGGCCCGATCAAGATTGACCCCGCCGTAATGACCTTCGCCGGCATTACCCTGCGGGACCTGGCGTTCACCGGGCCAGCGTCATCGGGAAAGCTGGCCTCACTCGAAATCGATGACTACGGGGCCGGGCGTCCGTCGTCTTTCGTGATGGAGGGCTTCTCCACGCCGGTAGCCGCGCTCGAACATATAGATCATGCTGGCTTCGACTCGTTCCGAACGTTCGGCATTGACTTTGCCAGCGCCATCGACGCCGTCGAGCACAATACCAAAATGCCGCAACTCTCATCCGGGGAGGTGAGGGTCGAGTTGGATGGCCTCTATGGTGCAGAGGGCGCCGACAAGCACTTCGTCATCAGGAAATCCGTGATGTCGGGTAAGCAGGGCGCTGACGGAACATCGTCGGTCGCGAAGCTCGAACTCGCGGGGGTTTACATTGAGCCCATGGCCTCAGCGCGCAGGGTGGAATTCGCGGAACTCGGCCTTCACAAGCTGACCGGCAGTTTCTCCGCCACAGCCTCCTATCAACTCGCGGGCGGCAAATTCGAGATGTCGCCTTTGCTGGAGGTGGACGGCTTTGGAACGCTGTCGTTCGGCCTCAAGCTTGCGCATCTCGACGCCTCCGGTCTGGTCGGCGCCAAGCCGGACCCGGCCGCGTTGCTGGCGCTGGCGCGGAACACACAGGTCGTCTCCGGCTACGTGAGTCTCGTGGACGCCGGGCTCGTGGACTGGGCCCTGACGACCGCGTCAAGGAAGCTGGGGATGCCGAAGGACCAACTGCGTGCTCAGGCCATTGACCAGGCACGCCAGAATACAAACTTCGACGCGCTGCCAGACGGGGAACTGATGCGGGCCGCGGTCATCGCCTTCATTACGCACGGTGGCAAGATCGGCATTGCCATGCACCCACCGGCGCCGATCAACCTGCTCGACGTCATCCAGGCAGGGCAGAACGATCCGATGAACCTGGTCAATCAGGTCGGCCTGTCGGTGACCGGCAGCTAAATCACGTTCGGTTCGCACACGCGCACAGAACGTGATCTTATCGTGTAATTCCCGCTTTCGTTGATGCCGCCTGCAGCGATCGCGCGCCAAGCGCGCACGACGAAAGTGGGAGGGTACGGAGGCCAGGATCTGCCGCCGCGCGCATGCACGTGGGCCGGCGCCGGCATGACCGCCGCCTGAAGCCGTTCGCCGGCCCGTGCCGGCAGCCTCGATCCCCGCCGCTTCGGCCGAGCACGCCAGGCCGGCGTGTTGGTGATTGGCAAGAAGCCGGGATTCGCGCACCCTGTCGCAAAACGGGGGAGGACACGGGGATGATCCCGGCACTGGACATCGATCCGTTCTGCCAGGCGTTCTTCGATGACCCGTATCCGGCGCATGCGGCTTTGCGCGACGCCGGACCGGTCGTTTATCTGCCGCGCTACGATATCCACGCCGTCGCCCGGTATGAGGATGTGCGGGCCATGCTGCTCGATTGGAATAGCTATTCCAGTGCGCGCGGCGTCGGCCTGTCGGATTTCGCCAAGGAAAAGCCCTGGCGCCTGCCCAGCCTGCTGCTGGAAACCGACCCGCCGCTGCATGACCGCACCCGTGGGCTGATGGACAAGGTGCTGTCGCCCGCGGCGATCCGTGCCCTGCGCGAACCATTTGCCCGCGCCGCGGATGCACTGATCGACCGGTTGCTCGCCTGTGGCAGCTTCGATGCGGTTCCTGACCTGGCCGAGGCCTATCCGTTGACCGTGTTCCCCGACGCCGTCGGCATGCCCGCGGAAAACCGCCGTTTCCTGCTGCCCTATGGCAACATGGTGTTCAACAGCTTCGGGCCGCGGAATGCCTTCTTCGACGCCGCCGTCGCCGATGCCGAACCCGTCCTGGCCTGGGTCCAGGCGCAATCCAGGAAGGAAGCGCTGTCATCCACCGGCTTCGGCGCCGTGATCCATGCCGCGGCGGACGAAGGCACCTTCACCCGCGCCGAAGCCGAGGTGCTGGTGCGCTCCCTGCTGACCGCTGGTGTCGATACAACCGTCAATGGCCTGTGCGCCGCGGTCTACTGCCTGGCGCGCTGGCCGGCGTCCTTCGAACAACTGCGCGCCGACCCGGCCCTGGCGCGTGCGGCGTTTGAGGAAGCGGTGCGGCTGGAAAGCCCGGTGCAGACCTTCTTCCGCACCACCGCCCGCGCGGTGACGATCGGTGGAGAAACGATCCAGGAGGGCAGCAAGGTCCTGATGTTCCTTGGCGCCGCCAACCGCGACCCACGGCGCTGGGAACGTCCGGATGACTACGATATCACCCGGCGCAACGCCGCCCACGTCGGCTTCGGCACCGGCATCCACGGCTGCGTCGGCGCTGTTCTGGCTCGGCTGGAAGGCGAAGTGGTCCTGGCCGCGCTGGCCCGCAAGGTCGCCGGCATCGAAATCACCGCACAGCCGAAGCGCCGCTACAACAATACGCTGCGCGGGCTGTCCAGCCTGCCCGTCCGCCTGACCCCCGCCTGAACCACAGGAGAAGACCGCCATGCTGACCGTCCATCACCTCGGCAAGTCGCAATCCGAACGCATCGTCTGGCTGTGCGAGGAGCTGGAACTTCCGTACGCGCTGAAACGATATGACCGCGATCCCGAAACGATGCTGGCACCGCCGGCGTTCAAGGCGCTGCACCCCATCGGCTCCGCCCCCGTGATCACCGATGGTGAGGTGGTTCTGGCCGAATCCGGCGCGATCGTTGACTATATCATCGGAAAATACGCCGCCGGGCGCCTGGTGATCGGCGCCGGCCACCCGGATTTCGCGGACTATCTGTATTGGTACCATTTCGCCAACGGCACGCTGCAGCCTGCCATGGGCCGCTCGATGATCCTGAGCCGGCTGAACCTGCCGGCGGACAGTCCGCTGCGGCAAGCCATGCAGGGGCGCCTTGAACGTGCCCTGGGCCTGGTCGAAGCCCGGTTGGCGCAGGCCGATTACCTGGCCGGGGATGAATTCACCGCGGCTGACATCATGACCGTCTTTTCACTGACGACCATGCGTTACTTCATGCCGGTGGACTTGGCGCCATACCCGTATATCCAGGCGTATCTGCAACGGATCGCCGGCCGTGAGGCCTATCAACGGGCCATGAAGAAGGGCGATCCGGACATGACGCTGCTGCTGACCTGACCGGGTGAACGCAAGCTGGCGGGCACTGTATCCGCCGCGAGGAACCGCAAGAACAGGGGGCAGAACGTCGTGTCGATCAAAGTCATCTCAACCGGTGCCGCGCTTGGCGCCGAAATCCAGGGCGTTGATCTGGCCCAGGCGCTGGATGAGCGAACCTTCGCCGCAATCGAGGACGCCTACGCCGAACACGGCGTCATCTTCTTTCGCGGCCAGCACATCACCCCGCCGCAGCAGGTGGCGTTCGCCCGCCGCTTCGGCGACATTGAGTTCAACATCTTCGGTGAGCGCTGGAGCGT
>DAICYU010000142.1:0-276 GCA_027311485.1 Acetobacteraceae bacterium | reverse complement strand
GCAGCCCGGAAATCGTTGTCGTTTCCAACATCACTGAAGATGGCCGCCCGATCGACATCCGCCGCGCCGGTGAAAACTGGCACAGCGACATGTGCTACGCTGCTCGACCTCCGCGTGGCACCATGCTGTACGCCTTGGAAATTCCCACGCTGTACGGCCTGCCGCTGGGTGATACCGAGTTCGCCAGCGCCGCCGCCGCGTGGGACGCGCTGCCGCCGGAGATGCAACACCGGATCGAAGGGCGGCATGCGGTGTTCGATTTCACCGCTCGCAAGA
>DAICYU010000141.1:8234-8464 GCA_027311485.1 Acetobacteraceae bacterium | reverse complement strand
GGCAGGCGACGCTGCCTGCCGACCTGCCGGCCGGAACCCATCGTCTGCTTGTGCGTGCATCGGACGAGTACGGCCGTCTTCGGACGGCAAACATGGTCCTGGAGGTGACGGTCTGAGTACAGCTCTTGGTCTGAGCGGAGATTATGGCCTGCCGCATCGGCCCGCCTGCGCGTCTTTGCCGCCGCTGGAAATCGGCGGTAGGTGTTCAGGAATGTGGATTCAGACGGTCT
>DAICYU010000141.1:0-8224 GCA_027311485.1 Acetobacteraceae bacterium | reverse complement strand
TCGGCATTGCTTTGCTGGCTGTGCCTGCGCCGGTCCGCGCGGCCTCTCTGCCGCCGACCGAATCGGCCTCGGGGTTGGTCGTGTCGGCGCAGCGCCTCGCTGCGGATGTCGGGGTAGCGATGCTGCGGCAGGGCGGCAATGCGGTCGATGCCGCCGTTGCGGTGGGATATGCCGAGGCGGTGGTGAACCCGTGCTGCGGCAATATCGGCGGCGGCGGGTTCATGATCGCGCACCTGCACGACGGCCGCGACGTGTTCCTGAACTTCCGGGAAACCGCCCCGGGCGCCGCCAGCCCGGACATGTACCTCGACAAGCGCGGGCAGCCGGTGCGCGGCGCCAGCCTGCAGGGCTGGAAGGCGGTTGGTGTGCCCGGCACAGTGCTGGGCCTGGACACTGCGCTGGAGAAATACGGTACCTTGCCACGCGCCACGGTCATGGCGCCGGCCATCCGCCTCGCTCGCGACGGCTTCGTGCTGACCGACGAGGACGCCAAAATCCTCACCTATGGCGCTCGGCGGCTGCGCGAGGACCCCCACGCCGCCGCCATCTTCCTGCACCCCGATGGGTCGCCGCTGCACGCCGGGGAGCGGTTGCGCCAGCCCGACCTGGCGCGGACGCTGCAATCCATCGCCGATCATGGACCGGCGGCGTTCTACACCGGGGCCATTCCCGCGGCGATTGAGGCAGCCAGCCGAGCCGGTGGCGGGATGATCACTGCTGCCGACATGGCGGCCTATCGGGCGCCGGAAGGCGAGCCGCTTCGATGCACCTATCGCGGCTATACGATCCTGGCGCCCCCGCCGCCGTCCTCGGGCGGTACGACGCTGTGCGAAACCCTGAATATTCTGGACGGCTACAACCTGCCGGCGATGGGCTTCCACGGCGCCGGGTCCATCCACCTGATGACCGAGGCGTTGCGGCTCTCATTCTTTGATCGCAACACCTATCTTGGCGATCCGGCGTTTGTGCATGACCCGCTCGGCCGCCTTCTTTCCAAGGACTATGCCGCCCGCCTGCGCGACCGGATCACCGACCGGGCCACGCCCTCAGCCAGTCTTGGGCCGGCAGTATTACCGACGGAACGGGCCGAGACGACCAGCTATTCCGTCCTCGACAAGGCGGGCAACGCCGTCGCCGTCACCTACACGCTGAACGGCGGGTTTGGTGCAGGCGTCATCGCGGGGGACACCGGGTTCCTGCTGAATGATGAGATGGACGATTTTACCACGAAGCCCGGCGCGCCGAATCAGTTTGGCCTGGTGCAGGGGGAGGCGAATGCGATTGCTCCTGGCAAGCGGCCGTTGTCATCCATGACCCCGACAGTGGTGCTGAAGGACGGGACCGTGAAGATGGTTGTGGGCTCGCCGGGCGGTCCACGCATCATCACCGCGGTGCTGGAGACGCTGCTGAACGTGATCGACTACGGGATGAACGCGCAGCAGGCTGTGGATGCGCCGCGGTTTCATAACCAGTGGCTGCCGGACATCCTGTATGCCGAACCGTTCGCCTTTTCCCCCGATACCCAGGCTTTGTTGCGGCAAATGGGATATGACATCGTCGTGCAGCATCCCTGGAGCGCGGTGGCGCTGATCGCCGCACCGCCGGGCGGCAAGAGTGCTCCGGGCGTTTATCAGGGCGCGGCCGATCCCCGCCGGCCGGGTGGCGCCGCTCTCGCCCCCTGATAACGGTGACCCTGGCCGCGATCATGGAACACGGTTCGACTGTGCGCGGGGCCGGGAGCAGGCGGCGGCGGGTCAGACCCGGTCGAACAGACCCGGTTCGGGTGCGGTTCGCCGTGTCGGTGCGCCCATTTCGAATGTAAACAGACGCTCCTTGCCAAGCAGGAATACTCGGCTGCCTCTTGGGAACAGCCGATGGATGGCGGGGTCGCGGACATCCAGCCCGCCGGTGTAGGCGCCGAACGCCGGCATCATCAAGCGCCGTCCGTCGAAGACGAAGCACGGACGGCAGACATGCCCGGTGCGGGCCGGGATGGTGGCTTTCGGGTGGTGATGACCGACGATCTCGCCCACAGCCGCCTTCATCACGGCCTGATGCCGGAAGGTGATCAGTCCGTCGTTGAATTCTTCCGTCCAGTCGCCGCCCAGCCCTTCCGGCGGTTTGGGATCGTGGTTGCCCAACACCCAGACGAACCGATGTGCGCGGGTCATTGCGTGCAGCCGCTGCTGCTCGGTCACGGGCAGGCGGCCGCATCCGTCGCTGTCGTGGAACGAATCACCCAGCGCCACCACCGTGTCCGGCGCCCAGCGGCGCAGCAGCAGCGTCAGGCGGTCCAGCGTCGCATGCGTGTCCCACGGCGGCAGCAGCATGCCCTTGCGGGCGAACGACGATCCTTTTTCCAGATGCAGGTCCGAAACCGCCAGCAATCGCCGTTCGGCCCAGAACACCGCGCCCATGGGATCGAGCATCAGCCGCTGCCCGGCCAGATGCACAGGGGCCGCCGCGGTCACGAGAACAGGTCGCGCTGGCGTCGTTGCGGTTTCGTGCGGGTCAACTGGGCGCCACTGCTGGACCGGCGCGTCAGGTTCGGCCGCAGCACGGCGGGAACATGCCTGGCCTCAGGCAGCGGTGGATCGGCTTCACCAGTGGGTTCACCAGTGGCTTCGGCGATCATGGCTTCGGCCTCGGCCAACAGGGCATCCTCGTCGTGGTCTGTACGCACGCTTTCCCGTCCAATATCCAGAAGTACCGGCACCGCCAGTGGCGAGACCCGCGACAGCACCATGTGCACGATACACCCCTTCGCCCGCGCCAGCATCCCCGCCAGACGGCCGACATCGGTCAGGCCGGAGGCCGCGTCGGCGCGGGTGGCACGCAGCAGGATATGGTCCGGCTGGTGGCGACGCAGGACGTCGTAGATCAGGTCGCTGTTGATTGTCACCTGCTTGCGGGTCTTGTCCGCGCCGGGCTGGTTGCGCTGGATCAGCCCGGCGATTACCGAGACGTTGCGGAAGGTACGTTTCAGCATGGAACTTTCCGCCATCCAGGCTTCCAGGTCATCGCCGAGCATGTCCTGGTCGAACAGGGTAGGGATATCGGTGGGGCGGTTGGCGGACCAGACCCCCAAAACGTAGTCGGTGGCGACGAAACCCAACGGCGCATAGCCGGCGCGTTCCATGCGGCGGGTGATCAGCATGCCCAGCGTCTGGTGCGCGTTGCGGCCTTCGAAACAATACGCCACCAGATACCAGCGGTCGCCACGCGGGAAGGTTTCTACCAGAAGATCATTTCGTCCCGGCAGGCGTGAGACTTTCCGTTGCAACTGCAACCAGTCATGCACCTGATCGGGAAACAGGTGCCAGGTTTCCGGCGACTGCAGCATCGTACGGACCCGGTCGGCCAGGTTGGTGGTCAGCGGCAGCCGGCCGCCGGCATAGGCGGGCACCATCGGGTCCCCGTCGCCGCCTTCGACGCATTCAACAACGTTTTCACGCAGGCGAAGGAAGCGCAGCAGCCGGCCGGCGAACATGAAGGTATCGCCGGGGCGGAGCATGTTGACGAAATATTCTTCGACCTCTCCCAATGTCGGGCCGAAGGCGCGCTTGCCGACAAGACGGACCTTGAGCACCGGCGCCTCGACGATCGTGCCGATGTTCATGCGGTGCAGCGCGGCGGTGCGGGCATTACGGATATGGATACGTCCCTCGCTGTCGCGGAACAGCTTCTTCCACTGGTCGTAGGCGGACAGGGCGTAGCCGCCGTCCTCGACGAAGCGCAGCACGTCGTCGAAGTCCTGGCGTGACAGGCCGGCGTAGGGCGCGGCGGAAACGGTTTCCGTATAGACGTCATCGGGATGGAACGGCGCGCTGCACGCCAGCCCGGCCAGATGCTGGGCCAGCACGTCCAACCCGCCCGGCCGCGGCGGATCGCCATCCAGTTCCCGAGCACCGACGCCGAGGATCGCGGCCTCACACTCCAGCACCTCAAACCGGTTGGCCGGCACCAGAATCGCCTGAGATGGTTCGTCCATCCGGTGATTTGCTCGGCCGACCCGTTGCAGCAGGCGCGACACACCCTTCGGCGCGCCGACCTGGATTACCTGATCGACGCCGCCCCAGTCGATGCCCAGGTCCAGCGACGATGTTGCCACGACGGCCTTCAGGCTGCCGGCCGCCATCGCCGCCTCCACCCTGCGGCGCTGCTCGACCTCCAGAGAGCCGTGGTGCAGCGCGATCGGCAACGTCGCCTCGTTCAGCTTCCAGAGCGCCTGGAACATGAGCTCCGCCTGGGCGCGCGTATTGACGAAGACGATGGTCATGCCGGCGTCCCTGATCAGCGCCATGACCTGCGGCGCGGCCTCCAGCCCCATATGGCCGGACCAGGACAGCCGGCCGGCTGGCAGGGCCATCTGCAACGCGGGCGGGGCGCCATCAGCGACGTCGATACGGCGGGACGCGCCGGCATAGGCCTGGATGGCATCGGGATGTGCGACCGTCGCCGATAGGCCGACGCAGCGCACCCGCGGCGCCAGGGCGCGCAGGCGGGCGACGCACAACGCCAACTGGTCCCCCCGCTTGGTGCCCGCCAGGGCATGCACCTCATCCATGATGATGCAGGACAGGCCTGCGAACAGGGCAGGGGCATCGGGCAGGGAGATCAGGACAGCGAGGCTTTCCGGTGTCGTCAGCAGGATATGTGGCGGCGCCGCCTTCTGCCGTGCGCGCCGGTTCGCCGGGGTATCGCCGGTACGCGCCTCAATGCTGATCGGCAGCCGCATGTCCTGCACCGGTCGGGTCAAATTGCGCGCAATGTCCGTGGCCAACGCCTTCAGCGGCGACACGTAAAGCGTATGCAGTCCCGGCGACGGGTTTTCCGCCAGGGCAACGAGGCTGGGCAGGAAGCCGGCAA
The DNA here is from genome assembly GCA_027311485.1 of Acetobacteraceae bacterium. Lineage (GTDB taxonomy): Bacteria > Pseudomonadota > Alphaproteobacteria > Acetobacterales > Acetobacteraceae > Rhodopila. The sequence continues at coordinate 3,355 of DAICYU010000141.1, read as the reverse complement.
GGGTTTTGCCGCCACCGGTCGGGGCAATCAGCAGAACGCTTTCATTCGCGCGGGCGGCGTCCAGCATGGCAAGCTGGTGGGGCCGGGGGCTCCAGCCCTGGGCAGCGAACCAGGCGGCAAATGGTTCCGGCAATGTTCCTGCCATGGCGTGAAGGTATGGCGGGTGGAGCACCGGGTGGCAAGACCGGAGTCAGGTCGTATCGTTCCCCCCGTCACATCCCGTAGTTCACCCCCGTCAAGTCCCGCAACCGCGTCGCCACATCGGCCAGCACACCGGCCCAATCCCCCATCTCCGCCTGCCGGAATAGCCGCATCGTCGGGTACCATGGGCTGTCCGCCCGCTCCAGCAGCCATCGCCAATCCGCCAGCTGCGCCAGCAGCAGCCACACCGGCCGGCCCAGTGCCCCGGCCGCGTGCGCCACGGAGGTATCGACGGTAATCACCAGGTCCATCAGCGACAGCAGTGCCCCGGTATCGCCGAAATCCTGCAGCAGGCCGGCATGGTTGCGCACATGCGGCATCGCCGCCAGCACCGCCGCATCATCCGGCCGCACTGGCGACTGGCACACATGGAACTCGACGTCCGGCCGTTCGGCCAGCAGGGTCTTGAACACCGCCAGGGGCACGCTGCGCCGGGCATCGTCGCGGTGGCGCGGATTGCCCGACCATGCAACACCGACGCGAAAACCGCCCGCCGGCCCCAGACGCCGCCGCCATGCTGCCTGCCGGTCCGCCGGCACCGTCAGGTAGGGCACCGTTGCGGGGATACTGTCCAGGTCGGTGTCGAACACCAGCGGCAGGCTCATCAGCGGGCAATGCACGTCGAACGGCGGCGGAGCCTCGTCCTCAGTGATCACCTGCGCGACCCCAGGCAGGGTGCGCATGAGCGGCGTGACCTGCGCGTACGCCTGCAACACCACCCGGCCGCCCCGGGCTGCGACCGGAGGGGCATACCGCACGAATTGCATCGCATCGCCCAGCCCCTGCTCCACATGCAGCAGGATCGTCCGTCCGTGCAGCGGCTCGCCCTGCCAGACGGGCTGCGTGAACGGCCGCCGTAGGTGCCGATTCGCGCGCGTCCGGAACCGCGCTTCGTAGCGGCGCCAGCCTTCCCGGAGCCGCCCGTAACGCAGCAGCCAGATCGCGTCGGTTTCCACCGCCTCGGGCAGCCCGGGTTCCAAGGTAAGGCAGCGTTGCAAGCAGGCCAGTGCTTCGGCGTCGCGCTTCAGGACGAACAGCGCCGCGGCCAGGTCATTGAACGGTTCGGCGCGCAGCGGATCCAGTCGCGTCGCGAGTGTCAACGACTGCTGCGCGTCCTCGGGTTGGCCAGCCTTGAGCTGGCAGTTGCCAAGTGCGTAGTGCAGGAACGGTTCGGCGGCATCGGCCGCGATCGCCAGGTTCAGCACGGCGATGGCCTCCGCATATCGGCTGTCCTCAACCAACGGCGCCGCGGCCTCAAACAGCGCACGGGTATAGGGTGTCATGCAGACAGGGCGTGGTCGATCGCCGTCAAAACCTGCGGCCAGGCCCGCAAGGCTGGTTGGCGGAACAGGCGTACGGTCGGGTACCAGGCAGTCGTTGAACCGTTGGTCAGCCAGCGGTAATCGGCGCCGAACGGCAGCATGATCCAGGTCGGCCGCGCCAGTGCCCCGCCCACATGTGCCAATGCGGTGTCAACGGTGATCACCTGATCCATCAACGCGACGATCGCGGCGCTGTCGGCGAAATCTGCCAGTGCCGCACTGTGGTCGATGACGTGCGGTATCCCGCGCAGAAAATCGTGGTCGCCGACCTCCATATTCGTTTGCACCACATGGAATTCGCAATCCGGGCGGGCGAACAGCGGCGCCAGCAGCCGCAGGGGAATCGATCTGTTCCAGATCGCGCTGGTCCCCGTCCAAGCCACGGCGACTCGCCGGCGCCCGTCGCCCGACCCAAGCCGCGCGCGCCACGCCGCAAGCCGGTCTGGCGGCACGGTCAGGTACGGCACACTGGCCGGAACGGTCGTCAGTTTGGTGCGAAACGCACGCGGCAGGCTCATGAAGGAGCAGTGGGTGTCATAGGCCGGCAAGGTCTCGCCCCGCGCAAAGACGTCCTCGGTTCCGGCCAGCAGCGGCTTCAGCAGTGGCGGCACCTCCAGGATCACCCGGCCTGCCCGTTGCTGTAGCAGCGGGCGGTAGCGCAAGAACTGGATGGTGTCGCCATAGCCTTGTTCCGCGTGCACCAGGATGGTGCGTCCGGTCAGGGCGTCGTCACCCAGCCAGTACGGACCAGGCGCGACGCGGCGCTGCTCTTCGCCCAGACGGCTGTACCAGCGAACTTCGTGCTTCCGCCAGCCATTCTCAAAGTCGCCCAGTGCCAGCAGCGCGAGCGCTTCCAGGTAGCGGGCCTCATTCGCCGCTGGATGCAGGCGATAGGTCTGGCGGTAGACCGCCACCGCATCCTGATAGCGGTTCAGGCTGCACAGACAGGCAGCCTGTTCCGCCAGCGCACCCGGATGTCCCGGCTCGAGCGCGACAGCGTGCTCCAGATGCGGCAGGGCCAGATCAGGCCGGCCCAGCGCCAGCAGCGCCGCGCCCAGATTTATCGCGACCGACGCCACATCCGGCAGCAAGGTCCGTGCCCGGCCGAATAGCGCGACAGCCTCGGCCAGCAGGCCCTGGGCACGCCGAGCCTCCCCGAGGTTGTTGAGCAGGTGGGGGTCGGACGGGGTGTGGCGCAGCGCCGCGACATAGTGGGTTGCGGCCAGGTCGAAATCGCCCCGCTCGCGCGCCAGATATCCCATATGATGGTGCAGTTCGGCATCGTCATGCCCGGCCGCCAGGGCGTTCTGAAAATGCCCCTCCGCCGCCGCATGGTCGCCCTGGGCGAAGGCGGCGCGACCCCGCTCCACCGCCGTTTCGATGCCGATGTCCACGGCCCGGTCATATCAGGGGCGCATCAGATGGTTCAACAGGCTGGTCAAACACGGGTCGCGCGCCAACATCGCACCCATGCCGCATCCCGAGACATGGCTGAAAGTGCTGCCGCAGGGCCTGTATTGCGAGCCGGGTGGATTCTTCATCGACCCGGTACGCCCGGTCGATCGTGCAGTTATAACCCACGGCCATTCCGACCATGCCCGGCCTGGCCACCGCGGCGTGTTGGCAACGGCCGATACGCTGGCGGTGATGCGGGCGCGGCTGGGCGCCGAAAACGCCGGCGAGTCGCAACAGGCACTGGGCTGGCATGAGCCTGTTCGAATCGGCGACGTGACGGTCTGGCTCAGCCCGGCTGGCCATGTTCTCGGCAGTGCCCAGGTGGCGATGGAATACAAGGGCGCCCGCACGGTCGTCAGCGGCGACTACAAGCGCAC
>DAICYU010000140.1 GCA_027311485.1 Acetobacteraceae bacterium | reverse complement strand
AGTCCCTGCTGAGCAGGCTTTTCGGCCGTTGAATCAAGCTGCCGCAGCAGGACTTGTGCCCCGCTTATAGATAGGCTCGACCGACCGGGCGCGATCAAGATTATTTATAGGGCCCAGTGCAGCACGCCGGAATCGCATCGTACTGCCGTATAAACGGCGTCGGTGGGGTCCCGCCGGCGGCAATCGTGGCGCAATTCCGGCGAAACCGGCCGGACCGCCGAAAACCGGCGCGGATAAAGGCAACATCGATAAAACGTTGATCTACGCAACGCTTTCGGGGCACGTCCAAGTGACCTGAACCACATACGACGCGACTGCTTCCAGCCCTGAGTTCACAGGCATGGAGTTGCAGTGCATGTTCATCCACCATCCGATGCTCGTTACAGACGTCAAGGTCACCAATCCCGATCCTGTATTCGCCGAAAAGCTTCTGGAACAATACGGTGGTGCCACTGGCGAGTTGACCGCCGCGCTGACCTACTGGACCCAGTCGTTTCATACCGATAACCGCGGCATTCGCGACATGCTGCAGGACATCGGCACCGAAGAGTTCAGCCATCTTGAGATCATTGCGATGCTGATCGAGCAGCATACGCAGCGGGCTTCGGTCAATGTGCAGGAAGCGGCTTTCCGCAGCACTCTGTTCTCCTTACGCGGCGCGGGGCCGCATCTGGTCGACTCGAAGGGTTCATTCTGGGACGCCCGCTACGTCAACGAAGGCGGGCACGTGGTGCGTGACCTGCGTGCGAATGTAGCCGCGGAAGCAGGCGCTCTCGCCACCTATGAAGCGTTGCTTCGTTACGCGCCGGACGACGGGACCCGTGCCGCCCTGACCAATCTCGCAACGCGCGAAGTGTCCCATACGCACATGTTCATGGAAGCGCTGCGATCTGTCGATGGGTTGGATAATCCGCTGTTCGGCGATCTGCAGCCGGACCATACAGTCAACCTGTATTTCAACATGTCAAGCGGCCCCGACGCCGACCAACGCGGTCCCTGGAACAGCGAACCGGCATTCCAGTACATCGCCGACCCGCTGCAGCATGAGCAGCAGATGCACGGCAGGTCACCACAGTACTCGAATGAAATGACCATGACTCCGGCTGCCGGGGCGCCACCGCGCGAAACAATGCAGCCCGCCCAGACACCACCACCTCCGCAGCAGAAGCAGGGCCGCTGAGATGGAAGGCCTCGTCGCGCGCCGGACCCTGCTTCAGGCCGGCGCACTGACTGGCGGTCTGGCGGTTGCGGGGATATATCCAACGCGGGCAGCCGCAGCCTTCGATCGCCCCAGCCCCATCACCGGCACCATGGCCGCCCATATCCGGCTGAATGCGATGACCGGTGGTTCGGTTCGGATCGCCGAACTTGACGGTTCCGAACACGCCAGACGTGATCTGGCGTTTATGGAGCTGCCTTTAGCCGTCCTGTACTCGCGGGGCATCCCCGCCTCGGGCGAAAGCCCATTGCGCGCGGCGTGCACGCAGGCGCAGGCTCTTGCACAGCGGATAGCCGCCGCCGATTGGCAGGTTCCGCAGTCAGCCTGTGCCCTGCAAGGCTATCGTATCGTGCACGTCGCAACGGGACGGTCGGTCCGCTACACGGCCTGGGTTGACGTGGTCTGATGCACAAGGGGGGCGCGGCCCGATACGCCGCGCCCTTGCCCACGGCTAAGCTGTCGGCCCCCAGCACCTGTTCGCTCAGTCTCTTGAAAGGAAGGCAAGTTTCGGCGCGAAGGTGATCCGGCGCCGCGACCATTCAGCCGCATCTGGCTTGAGGATACGCGATGACCAACGCAGGCAGGATGCTCTCTCCCATCGTCCCGCCCGGCCTGCCATGCAACCGCGCCCGATCGCCATGTGCGCGCATCTGCGCCTACGAGCGATCCGATCGCAAAGGCATGACCGGCTAACGTCCTATCAGAGGGCGGTGCCGATCATGCTGTGGCCTGTTCTTTGCGAACGCGATCTACCCTGGCGGTCTGTTCGACTCCTAACGCTCGCGCGTCACAGTCACGTTCGGTTCCGCAGCCCAACGCTCGTGCCGCCCTTCAGCCGTGGCTGGCAAAATGCTGAGCGCGGGCGATGGCTTCATCAAAAGCCGACAGAACCTGCCGATGGCTCGAGTTGTCGTTCATGCTCTCGATGTCGTTGAAGCCGCGGCTCATTGCCACCGAAAGCAGAATCGTGTTTGCGCCGGTCTGCGGACCATGCAGGTTCAGCATCCGGGCAGCGCCCCGCAGCGCACCGACGGCGCAACGCCGGCCGTCCCGCGTCTCATAGCGCCGCTGCACCCAATCCTTCCGGTCTTCGATCAGCGCTCGGCCGATCGTCAATACCTGAAGCGTCAACGCATCGGGCTGACCGCCCGGTACTGGTTGAAACGCTTGCAGCGGAATTGATTTCGCAACGGGAGGCGCGCCCAGGACATATTGGGTCAAGCGCGTCCAGATCGAAGGTTTCGTGGGCGTGGTGACATAGCCAAGTCCATCAAACGGCATGTATGCCTCCCGGGTTTGCAGGGTGCCGACTAGTAAACCACGACTCCGTGCCGGATGTTCGCTATGCACGAATATTTGGCTGAACCCTGACGGCAGGCTGAGCCCATGCGGCTGCCGCAACCGGATTTACACGACGGGCAGGCGAACGATGAAGCGCACACCCATCACGCGCCCCGCACTATCCCTACGATTTTCCGCGGAAATCTGCCCATGCAGGGCTTCGACAATCTGCCGGCTGATCGACAATCCCAGCCCTGAGTGCTGCCCGAAACTCTCCCCCTTCGGGCGCTCCGAATAAAACCTATCGAAAATGTGTTCCAGGTTGGCGTCCGGAATACCCGGTCCGTCATCTTCGACAGACAATTCCGCCATACCACCGCCAGGCCGGACCCGTACCACGATCCGTCCGCGCGGCGGGCTGAACGACTGGGCGTTGCCGATCAGATTACGCAACACCTGCACGAGCCTGTCCTCCACTGCCCACACGCGCACGCCCGCCGCCGGCGCAACAACTTCCAATTTCGGGTCGTTTTCATCGTCGCGCGTTGCTTCATCCAGTTCTTGCAGGGTGCGCAAAATCGGCACGATATCCACCTGCTTGATGCTGCTGCGCGACAGCTCCGCATCCAGGCGCGACGCGTCACTCACGTCGCTGATAAGCCGGTCCAGCCGCACCACATCCTGGGCGATGATCGTCAGCAACTGCTTGCGGCGGCTCGGATCCTCAATCCGCAGCAGGGTTTCGATCGCGCTTCGTATGGAGGACAGCGGGTTCTTGATTTCATGCGCCACGTCGGCGGCGAAGCGTTCCGTCGCATCCATACGTTCCCACAACGCGGCGGAACTGTCCGCTAACGCAGATGCCAGCGCGCCCACCTCATCCCGCCGCATCAGCAACGCGGGCGGCACACTGCCCGACCGGCCACTGCCTTCCCGCATGTCGGCGGCCGCCTCGGCCAGACGCAGGATGGGGCGAGCGATCGTCAAAGACAGATACCACGACAGGAGTACGGTAATTCCCAGCGCCATGCCGAACAGCGCCAGGATCGACATGCGAACAGTGAACAAGCTCTGATCCACCTCGCGGGCTTCACGGGTCAGGGAAATGATGCCGACGGTGTGCTTATCCCGTTCGACCGGCACCGCGACGGTAACAAGCAGCCGGTTGTCCTTGGTTCGGCGGATGTAAGGTGCCGTGTCGTTGCTGCTGCCAGTGCTGTTGAGCCGAAGCTCCTCTTTCACATTTGGCTGCCAATCGGGTCCGCCTGCGGTCGGCGTTGTATCGACCATCGTCATCGGCGCCTGGTGCGGCAGAAGGGCCAACACCTCATCATACAGCCAGCCAATAGCTCTCAGCACCGGTCCGTGGTCCGGCGGTGGCGGCAGCGGTTCGGTCGTAATGGTACCGCCTGGACCTTCACGCTGGCGGGAATCGGCCAGCATTGTCCCGTCAGCCGCATACAGCCGAGCCTGGGCGTCCGGCGTTGGCTCGGTGAGACGGCGCAGCAGGGAGGCGGCGACTTCAGGTACCAGCTTTGGATTGTCGGGATCGGTGGTGCGGACGGCGCTCTCGCCCAAGGCTCCGGCAAAGACCCGCGCCTGTTCGCGCAATGCCGTTACCTGCGCTTCCAGCAGACCGTTCTGATATTGATCGAGGTACAGCAATGCCACGACCAGAAGCGCCAACGGCACAGCATTGACCAGCAGGATGCGCCGCAAAAGCGGCGACACCCAGCGCTGGCGGAACCGCTTCGGGCCGGTCGTACGCCGCGTCAAGCCGGACAGAAAGCCGCCGTCGGGCACTCAGTGCTCCTTATACCGGTAGCCAATCCCGTAGAGTGTTTCGATGTGGTTGAATTCCTCGTCGCCCGTGCGGAATTTTTTGCGGATACGCTTCACGTGGCTGTCGATCGTGCGGTCATCAACATAGATGTTCTCGCCATAGGCGGCGTCGATCAGTTGATCGCGGCTTTTGACAATACCAGGCCGAGCCGCAAGAGCCTTGACCAACAGGAATTCCGTGTCTGTCAGCTGGATATCCCGGCCGCTCCATGTGCACTGATGCTTGGTCTCATCCAGCACCAGATCGCCGCGGGTCATGATCCCAGTTGGCGCAGCGCCCGAGCCTTCGGCCTTTCCGGCTTCGTTGCGCCGCAGCAGCGCGCGGATGCGTTCAATCAGCAGGCGCTGGCTGAACGGCTTGGTAATGTAGTCGTCCGCCCCCAGGCGCAGGCCCATCAGCTCATCCACTTCCTCGTCCTTTGACGTCAGGAAGATCACTGGAATCGTGCTGCGCTGGCGCAGGCGTTGCAGCAGCTCCATCCCGTCCATCCGGGGCATCTTGATGTCCAGTACAGCAAGATCGACGGGGCGGGACGTCATGCCCTGCAGCGCGCTTTCGCCGTCGGTGTAGGTGCGAACCTGGAAGCCTTCCTGCTCCAGCGTCATGGATACGCTGGTCAGGATGTTGCGGTCGTCATCGACCAGGGCAATGGTCTGCTTCATCGTACCTTCCTTGCGATCATGATTTCCTGGCGATCGAGCTTCCCGGGATAAATCCTATATGGGTGAACCTAGATAGCATGCCGTAGGTATATGGCGGATGATTATGGCGGATTGCGGAACAAGGGTGAACAAATTATGGCATCTTCATCGGAACCGAAGCCAGGTGCCGGCGACGCGGCTGATCCGCCCTGGTGGGAGGCTCGTCGGCTGCTGCGTGCCGCCCGCGTCGGCACGATCGCGACGAGCGCAAAAGGCCAGCCCTTCGCGTCATTGATCACACCGGCCTGCATGGCGGACGGCGCCCTGCTGATCCTGGTGTCGCGCCTGTCCGAGCACACAAGGCACCTGATGGCCGATCCGCGCTGCTCGATCATGGTAACGGGGCAGGCAAACGGGCCGAATCCGCAAACCACACCGCGCGTGACCATCACCGGCGAAGCGGCTGTGGTAGAGGATCCCGCGCTGAAGGCACGCTTTCTGGCGGTTCATCCCTATGCCGCGTTGTATGCCGACTTCGGTGACTTCTCCACTTGGCGGATCGCACCGGCCGCCGGCCTCCTGGTCGGCGGATTCGGCCGGGCACACCGTCTGAAAGCGTCGGAACTGACACCCGCCCCGGAGGCTGTGGCGGCCATCGCGGCAGCCGAGGCCGGCATCATCGCGCATTGCAACCAGGACCACGCGGAGGCGCTGGCCGCGATTGCCGGTGAGCCGGGTGACTGGCGGATGGTCATCGCCGATGTCGACGGGTTTGACCTTGCACTGGGCGAACGCACGGTACGGCACAACTGGTCGTCCCCGGTCGCTGAACCAAGCGACGTCCGGCGGGAACTGGTACGGATGACGCGTGAGGCGCGGGCGTAGCGAAAGCGCGCCCTACGCCGGCACCCCAGTTTCCAGCAACCGGGTCAGGTCCGACACATTTTCCACAGCCGCGATATCCATCAACGTCTCGAATGCTGGCGACAACTGCTCCCGCCGCAGGCTGCGGGTGGCACAATCGGCAAATTTCGACCAGAGTTCGGCGTGCGTCATCGGATCACCGGCCGGGCCGCGGCTGGGATAATCATCGAGCCTGGCCGCAAACCGCACACCGTCACCGACTTCCACGATGACCTCGGTGCCCCAGTCCTCCGGCATATCGGGGTGCGGCTTGACCTCTATCTTCTGCATCAACGCACGGATTGCCGGATCGAAAGGTGCATCGCCCTCAAAATGCGCCAGCTTCACGCAGCGGTTCGCCAAAGCACGCGCCACACAATATTGTAGGCTGAACTTCGCAGCGAGCGGCGTGCGCGGATTGGGGTTGTTGGTATGCGGCAGCCGGCGAGCATGCGGCATGACGATGACGCGGGTGATCTTTTCCGGCGCCAGATCATGCCGACGCGACAGCGCGATAGCCTGGCCGATCGAGGGATGCGTGCTTCCACAGCAGGGATATGGCTTCAGCCCGGGATCCCCTGCCCCGCCGCATTCCAATGGGTCGTACCATTCATCCAGGATACGCGCTTCATCATAGGTGCCTGGTCCGTTGAATACGTCCAGAAAGCCCTGCTTGTGTTCAAACGCACTCGGGTTCGCCGTAAAACCGCCTTCGGCCAGCAGAGCGGCGAACAGCCCGTCACGGACCGCATGGCCGACGTGCAACGGCTTGGTCATAGTGCCAAAATTCGCCTTCAGCCCTGCCGCAAACGAAGTCGCTATGCCCAACGCCACCGCAGTGCGTTCGATGTCCATGCCAAGCAGACGGGACGCCGCCGCGACCGTGCCGAAAATTCCCAGAGTCGCCGTGGGATGCCAACCCTTCTCATAATGATGGTGATGAACGCCGCGGGCGATGCGGCACATCGTCTCGAACCCGACCACATAGGCCAGCACCACCTCACGGCCAGGACGCCCCAGCATCTCGGCCAACGGCAGCAGCATCGGCACGAGCATGGCTGATGGGTGGCCGCCCAGCGACCCCGCCACATCGTCATAGTCCAGCGCGTGGGCGGCAATGCCATTCACCAGTGCTGCGTCGAGCGCACTGGTTCGCCGCGAGGTGCCAAGGATCAGTGATGGCCCTTTCGCCGCCGCGATCCCCGGTACCCGCATCAGGATGCCCGGGGCTTGCTCCACAATCCCGGCTAGCGTCACGCCGACGGTGTCGACGAAAGCGCTGGCAGTCCAGTCCAGCGCGGCGGATGAGATATCCTCAAAGCGCAGCGCATGAATGCGTTCGGCGATTTGCGTGGCGAGCGTTGTCATGACGGTCCCCCGTTCGCGTCTTGGCCAAACTATCGCGACCGAAGGGACCGTTTGGCAATGCGGATCAAGCGACCTTTCGCACCAGAACATGGTCCGAGATCGCCTCCGCCGGGATACCGACCAGATAGGCCACCGCCGAACACAACCCGATGGCTCCGGCCACCAGCAACGCCGGGGTGAACGAACCCGTTGCTTGCACGACGAACCCGGTCACCAATGGTGCCAGCGCGCCGCCGATGAAGCCGCCGAAATCCATGATGGCGCCCAGGGACGCGGCGTAGCTTGCCGGCGCACAGGCTGTCGCCAGGGACCATGAGGTGCCCGAGGCGCTGAAGCCGAAGAAGACCGCGACCGAGATCGACGCCACCGCCACGAAATTACTCGCGGTTTCCGCCGCCACCAAGGTCGCGACCGCCATCATGACGACGCCTATGACGGTCAAAAGCTTGCGGCTGGCGATCGCGGTCATGCCGCGCCTGGTGAGGCGATCCGCCAGCCAGCCGCCGCCAATGCTGCCGACCAATCCGAACAGGAAGGGCACAGCGGCCACGAACCCGGTCCTGGCGATGGTGATATGGCGCTGCATCTCCAGGTATCCGGGCAGCCATGTGATGAACAGCCAGGTCACATAGATAATGCCGAAGAATCCAAGGATCAGGCCCCAGGTGGCACGCTGGCCGAACAGCCTGCCCCAGGCACCGGCTTCGACAGGATGCGCCGCCGGTGCGTCCGGACCACCATACAGGTAGTGGCGGTCCAGTTCATCCAGGGTAGTGCCGTCGAAATCGCGGTAGAAGGCATACCAGATACCGGCAAACAGGACGCCGACCACACCCATCAGGATGAACATCCAGCGCCAGCCGAACGCCAGCATGATCGGGGTCAACAAGGCCGGCGCGATCGCCGTACCCAAGGCTGACGCACCGTTCCAGAAGCCGACTCCCAGCGCCTGATCGCCCTCATGATACCAGTCTTTCACAACGCGAGCGGCGGTCGGAAACATCGGGGCTTCACCCACACCCAACAGGGCACGGGCGCCAATGAACTGCGCATAGCCGGTGACAAACCCCGCCAGCCCCTGCGCCAGCGACCAGACCAGCATCGAAATCGTCAGCACACGCCGTGGCTTTACGCGATCAACCAGGGCGCCTGCGAACAACAGGGTAAACGCATAAGGCCAAAGGAACGCCGACAGCAATGCGCCCATTGCAGCGACCGACAGACCGAGTTCATTTCGGATCAGAGGGTTTGCGACCGACAATGT
>DAICYU010000013.1:19637-19965 GCA_027311485.1 Acetobacteraceae bacterium | reverse complement strand
ACCGCGGCGAACTGCTGGATCGCGTGATGAACAATTACCGGCGGTTCTACATGCGCAAGGCCTTGTTCTCTTACCCATGGGCGGGTACCGGACAGCGGCGGCGCTACCTGCTGGGATGTCTCAAGGCATTCCTGAAGTCCGGATTTGAGCGGAAATTCTACGACCTGGGCAAGGTCGGCTATTGGGGTCCGCAATCCCGCAAGAAGGTGGATTTCCATTTCGATAAGCAGCGTTCGATCGCACCCGCGCAGGCGGGCGCGTGGGAGGCCGCGGCGGACCGCAGCCGCAAGGCGAGGGAGCGGGCAGCCGTGTTGGCCTGTGGCGGCGG